>JANXZT010000209.1 GCA_025355395.1 Betaproteobacteria bacterium | reverse complement strand
CTGCTCGATGTCACCGGTGCGCGAAGGCCCGGAGATCATGTTGACCGCGCGTGGCAACTGGCCACGCTCGCTTCGGATCAACGCAAAGGCCTCTTCCATGCCCGCGACGATGCGCTCAGCGCGCAGCACGGCGACGTGGGTGTCCGGAAGGAGGGTGGTTGCTGTCGGGGTGTCCACGCCGGTCAGTATCACCAGAGTGCCGGTCTCGGCAATCCCGCAGAAGCTTCCCGTAATGCCCAGGCGATCGTCGCCTACGGTGGGTCGTGCCTCGATGGTCACGCCGGCACTCTTCCAGTCGAGGTCCGCCAATTCCGGCCAGCAGACGCCGCGATGTGACTTTTGCGCGGCAAGCTCCGGCGGCAATTCCAACGCATCCAGATAACGCGCCACGGCGCCCGGGATTTCGGCTCGCGAGCCGAGCCGCTCTACCGTGCTCTCCATGTCGCTCGCCCGCCTCAGGAAGTGCGTCACCAAATCGTCCTCTAGCTTCGGCCGAGGTCCCGTCGCGTGCTGCGCGATGTAGCGCTGGGCATCGGCCAACGCTGCGGAACGATCGCCTTTTTTGTCGAGTGCGCGACGCACGCGTCCCAGTACGGCTTCCCGCGCGCTGCTGTTATTGTCGATGCGGTTGACCATGCCGCGCGGTCCTATTTGCCGTGGCGGCGCACGAAGGCGTCGAGGCGGGCGATGCCCTCGTGGATGGCTTCCGGCGAGGCGGCGTAACTGAAGCGAATGTGCTGGCCATCTCCCGGTACGCGCCGCCCGAAGTGAATGTCAGCGAGGACGGCAACGCCCGCCTCCATCAGCAACCGCTTGCGCAACACCTCGGAATCGGCGCAACTGGTGCGCTGGCAGGCCTCGGTCACGTTCGGCCACGCATAGAACGCGCCGCCCGGCGTGCGACAGGTGACGCCCGGTACGGTGTTGAGCAGGCGCACAATCAGATCACGCCGCTCGACAAAGCTCGCCCGCATGCGATCCGCGGCGTCCTGCGGCCCCGTGATCGCTTCAACCGCTGCCCATTGTGAGATGTGCGACGCACAGGAATCGGTGTTGGTGATCCAGCGCGTGAATACCGGGGCCAGGATGCGGTTTGCGGCAAAGCCAATCCGCCAACCGGTCATCGCCCACGTTTTGGAAGCGCCGTCGCAAATGATGGTGCGCTCGCGCATGCCCGGCCGCGTGGCGAGGGACTCGAAGGTGCCGGCGTAGGCGAGACGGGAATAGATTTCGTCCGCGAACACCCACACTTGCGGATGACCGACGAGAATCTCTGCAATGGCATCGAGATCTGCGGCGCCAAGCATGCCCCCGGTCGGATTGTGGGGCGTATTGAGAATGAGCAGCCGCGTCTTGGGTGTAATCTTCGCTTCGAGTTCGGCCGGGTCGAACGCAAAATCGCGCGATTCGCGCAAGAAGATCGGAACCGGAATGGCCCCGTTCGCGGCGATCTGCGATTCGTAGATCGGAAATCCCGGCACCGGATAGATCACCTCGTCGTCCGCGCCGTAATCGGTCACCGAGGCAATGGTATAGGCGATGAATGGCTTCGCCCCGGCACCGACGACAACATCGTCGGCGCTGTATTCCAGACCACGACGCGCGCCGATATCCCGCGCCGCCGCGGCACGCAACTCGTCGATGCCCGCCGATGGCGTGTAGCCGTGCCGCCCTTCGCGAATGGCCGCAATCGCGGCTTCCTGGACATTTTCCGGCGTCGGAAAATCAGGCTGTCCGATGCAAAACGATACGATGTCCCTGCCCTGACGTACCAGCGCATTGACTTCCGCGAGCACGACAAACGCGTTTTCCGTGCCGAGTGACTCCGCGCGCCGCGAGAGCCGGGGCACCGCGAGCGTGGCGTGATGGGGAGCGTTCAAGCCGCTCTCCGAGGGCGTTCCGACGGCGCCGGACTCTGCGCGTGCCCACGGTACAGCTCGCGGAAGGTGCGCCCGGTGGGCGCCGGCATGTCACGCTCATCGGTCCAGCCGCCACCGAATGGCAACGAATGAATGAGCCCGCCCTTGCCGCCCCACCACCGGAGCACCCGCACGCCGACTTTTGAGGCCACGGCGTAGAGCACGGGACGCTGCGCAAACCACGCCCACACCCGCAATCCGGCGCGCTCCGACCACGGGCGCAGGTGCTGCTCGAACGTTTTCTCGCGCAGTTTGCGCTGCAGGTCGGGCAGCGGAATCCGCACCGGGCACACCACCCCGCATTGATTGCACAAGGTGGATGCACTGGGAAGATCGGCCGCCTTTTCAAGGCCCACGTACATGGGCGTCAGGATCGACCCGATGGGGCCGGGATACACCCACCCGTACGAGTGCCCGCCGATGTTCTGGTAGACCGGACAGTGATTCATGCAGGCGCCACAACGAATGCAGCGCAGCGCTTCGCGCACCTCACTCGCAAGCACGGCGGTGCGGCCGCTGTCGACGATGATGAAGTACATGTGCTCGGCGCCGTGAAACTCGCCCTCCCCTTTCGGTCCGGTAAGGATGTCGACGTAATTCGAAATCGACTGGCCGGTCGCCGATCGCGGGAGAAGGCGCATGAGAGTAGCCACGTCCTCGAGGGTCGGGACGATTTTTTCGAGGCCTGAGATCGCGACATGGACCTTGGGGAGCGTAGTGGTGAGGGTAGCGTTGCCCTCGTTGGTCACGAGCACGACCGACCCGCTTTCGGCGACGAAGAAGTTGCCGCCTGAAATGCCCATGTCCGCCGTCAGGTAATGCTGCCGTAGCATTTGCCGCGCTTCGAGGCAAAGCTCATTGATCTCGGTTCTCCGGGGTGTGCCATGGCGCCGCGCGAAGATGTCGGCCACTTCCTCCTTCGACTTGTGCAGCGCCGGCCCGATGATGTGCGACGGCGGCTCATAGTCATTGAGCTGAAGGATGTATTCGCCGAGGTCGGTCTCGACTACCTGCAGTCCAGCCGCCTCGATGGCATGGTCGAGCGAGGACTCCTCCGACACCATCGACTTCGACTTGATGATCTTGCGCACCCGATGCCGCGCTGCGATCTCGAGCACCAGCGCGTTGATGTCGGCAGGCGTTTCCGCAAAAAGCACCGTCGCGCCGCGCGCGGTCGCATTGCGCTCGAAGAGCTCGAGCCAGACATCGAGATTTTCAAGCGCCCGGTCGCGGATTTCCTTCGCGGCGTCCCGCGTACCTTCGACGTCGTCGAGCTCGATCAGCGAAGCGCGCCGCTTGGCGACGAACTTGCCCTGCATCTTCTTCAGGTTCGATTGAAGCAGCGCGTCGTGCAGCTTGACGTGGGCCCGCTCCTTGAAGTGCATCGAGGCGACTTGCATCGCTACCTTTCGGACATGACAGCGGCCGACCCGATCGGCCCGTTCAAGCCGCGTCGCCGGCCAGGATCTCGGCCACGTGCAGCACGCGTGTCTTGTGATCGCCGCGGCGGCGCAGCCGGCCTTCGATATTGAGCATGCAGCCCAAGTCGCCCAGCACCACGGCATCGGCACCGCTGTTGACGATGTGCTGGCACTTGTTGTCGGCCAGGCGGGCGGAAATCTCGCCGAACTTGACGGCGAAGGTGCCGCCGAAGCCGCAGCAGGTTTCGCAGTCGGCCATCTCCGTCAGCGTGAGACCCGCCACCTTGGCGAGGAGTGCCCGCGGTTGCGTCTTGATGCCCATCTCCCGCAGACCCGCGCAGCTGTCGTGATAAGTCACCGTGCATTCGTATCGCCCCGGAACGCGCTCGAGGTGAAGCTCGTTCACCAGAAAGTCAGCGAGCTCGCGGGTGCGCGTCGAGAGCGCTTCGGCGCGCCGTAACATGGCGGGATCGTCGCGGAAAAGATCGCTGTAATGGGTGCGGATCATGCCGCCGCAGGAGCCTGATGGCGTCACCAGCCAGTCGCACTCCTCGAATTCGCCCACGAGCTTGGCCGCAAGTGCCTTCGCATCCGCGCGATCCCCGGAGTTGTAGGCCGGCTGGCCGCAACAGGTCTGGGTCGGAGGAACGAAAACCTCGGCGCCTCCCGCTTCCAGCAGCCGGATTGCGGCAAATCCGATCGACGGCCGCATGAGATCAACGAGGCAGGTGACGAAAAAACCGACGCGCATGAAATCTCCGGGGAGCTGCTGATCTTAGCATGGGTATGATGTTAAAAATGGATTCCCGCGTGCGCGGGAATGACGAAGCGATGGGCAATCCCGCCCCCTACATCGATCCACGTCCTAACATCGTTGCACCGCTTACGCAGCGCTACGGTGACGCAATGGCAGGGTCATCGTTGCGAACGTGACGGCGCTCCACCGTCATCCCTGCGAAAGTGATGGCGCTCCATCGTCATCCCTGCGAAAGTGACGGCGCACCACCGCCATCCTTGCGAAAGTGACGGCGCACCATCGTCATCCTTGCGAACGTGACGGCGCTCCACCGTTATCCCTGCGAACGCGACGACGCTCCACCGTCATCCTTGCGAAAGTGACGGCGCTCCACCGCCATCCCTGCGAACGTGGCGGCGCTCCATCGTCATCCTTACGAAAGTGACGGCGCTCCACCGTCATCCTTGCGAACGCGACGGCGCTCCACCGTCATCCCTGCGAACGCAGGGATCCATTTTGACTTTGAAGCCGACCAATCGAGTTGCTGCGCCGATGCGTGTTTCGATGCTACAGCGGACATCACTGCCCGAATGGCCGCAGCCAAACCGCAACGTCAGAGAAAGCCCGACTGCGCCAGGGCGACTACGCAAAGCGCCATCAGCTGCTGGGGCAGCACCCCAAAGACCAGCAGCGCGATTCCATTGAGCGACAGCAGCGCACGCGTGTCGTTCCGGGCGACGATCGGATTGCTATCGGTGGGCTCATCGAAATACATGAGCTTGACGATGCGCAGGTAATAAAACGCGCCGATGAGCGATGTAAGCACCGCCACTACAGCGAGCCAGATATAGCCCGCGTTCACCGCAGCCTCGATCACCGCGAACTTGCCGTAAAACCCGACCGTTGGTGGAAGCCCGGCCAGCGAGAACATCACCAGCAGCATCATGAATGCCCACCATGGCGAGCGCTGGTTGAGGCCGCGAAAATCGTCGAGCTGGTCGGCCTCGAACCCCTGCCGCGACAACAGCATCACCATGCCGAACGAAGCGAGCGTGGTCAGGACATAAGCAACCACGAAGAACATCGCCGCGCTATACCCGTTGAGGTTGCCCGTAAGGAAGCCCATCAGCATATAGCCCATGTTGGCGATCGTGGAATAAGCCAGCATCCGCTTGATGTTGGTCTGCGCAATGGCAATTACATTGCCAAGCACCATGGAAAGTACGGCAAGGACGCTCAGCATCTGTTGCCAGTCGGTTTCCATGCCACCCATGGCCACGGCCAGCATCCGCAGCATGAACGCGAACGCCGCCAGCTTGGGCGCGGAGCCCACGAGCAACGTGACGGCCGTGGGCGCTCCGTCGTAGACGTCCGGAATCCACATGTGGTAAGGCGCCGCACCCAGCTTGAACGCGATACCGGACACCACGAATACCAGGCCGAACACCAGCAGGGTGTGATTGCCGCGCCCTTCGAGCACCGCCCGGCCGAC
>JANXZT010000190.1 GCA_025355395.1 Betaproteobacteria bacterium | reverse complement strand
CCGGCATACCACACGCGCACCTTGATCCCCGAAGCCATGGCCCGCTCGAGGAGTGCCGTCATGGTCGCACCGCCGAGCGTGGTCTCGAAGGCAAAGTTGAGCTTCTGATCGATCGCCTGCTCGAGGAGCCTGCGGCCCTGGTGCCAGGCGGCACTGTTGATTTGATGCGGGTCCACCTGCACCCCACGAGCCCTATTGGCATCACGGATGTGCAGCGCCGCCACGTCGGGATTGAAAAACTCTATGCCGGCACCGCGGAAAGCCTCGCCACCGATGCTGCTTTTTCCGCCGCCGTTACAGCCAGCCAGCACATAGATTCGACCGCGTCGTTGCGTTGCCTTACTTAGGTTGACGACGGGCACGTTCTACCGCGTTTCGCCCGAGGTCGTGGGCCGGCGTGTCGAAGGCTGACTGCATCAATGCCGCAGCATCTGGAGCCTGCATTCGCGTCAGCATGGCGTCGAACTCGCCCGTCAGCGTATCGAGTGCGTTTTGCTGCGCACCTACCAGCGCTTGATACTCTTCGAGCGACAAAAGCACGGCCTTGGGCTCATCGTGGCGCGTGATGGTGACGCATCCGGCACGAGCGGCAGTCTCCAGTATCCGGCCGAAGGCGTTCTTGGCGTCGGTCGCAGAAAAGCTGGGCGCTTCGACGACATCACCACGATGGTTCCGAAAACGAATCGCTGTTGCCATGGCCGGTTCCTTGGGACGGGTGACAGTGACTGTAGCTAAACTAGCTTAAATAGTCAAATTAGCCATTATCCCTCAAACGTGCTTTGTCGTTCAGAAGCTGGCGAAGCGTTTAATGAGCGGACGTAGCTTCATATAATCAATGTACTGCATTATATATTGCATAAAATACATTGAATAAGAAAACTGAGAATGCCACTCTGCTCATTGATCCCAAAATGAAAATGGCTGCCTCTGGTGTCTTCAACGCGCCCGACCCGCGCCCGCTCCGGCGCGCCGCTTCGCGACCGCGTCACTCAAGGTTTCCAATACGCCAACCGTGTCCGGCCAACCGATGCAGGAGTCGGTGATGCTGACCCCATACGCGAGCGGCCGACCGGCCACCAGATCCTGCCGCCCCGGTTGCAGATGACTCTCCAGCATGACGCCGATGATGCGCATGTCGCCTGCCGCCACCTGAGCCACGATATCCGCCGCCACCTCGATCTGCCGCTCGTGCTGCTTGCCTGAATTGGCGTGCGAGCAATCGATCATCACGCGGGGCGCCAATCCGGCGGCGGCGAGGTCGTCGCACACCGCATCGACGCTCGCGGCGTCGTAATTGGTGGCCTTGCCACCGCGCAGGATCACATGGCAATCCTCGTTGCCGGTGGTCTCCAGAATGGCCGAATGCCCGGCCTTGGTGGCGCCCAGGAAGCTGTGCGGCGCGGAGGCGGCCTTGACCGCGTCGATCGCGATGCGCACGTCGCCGTCGGTTCCGTTCTTGAAGCCGACGGGACAGGAGAGCCCGGACGCAAGCTGACGATGCACCTGGCTTTCGGTGGTACGGGCGCCGATCGCGCCCCACGCGATCAGATCGCTGACATATTGGGGCGTGATCATATCCAGATATTCGGTGCCGGCCGGCAGCTCGAGATCATTGATGTCGAGCAGAATGCCGCGGGCTAGGCGGAGCCCTTCGTTGATCTCGAAGGTCTCGTCCAGGTACGGATCGTTGATGAGCCCTTTCCACCCGACGGTCGTGCGCGGTTTCTCGAAATACACGCGCATCACGATCACCAGTGTTTCCGATTGCGCGTGGGCGATGTCGGCCAAACGAGCGGCATAGTCGAGCGCGGCCGATCGATCATGAATCGAACAGGGACCCACGACGACCACCAGGCGGTCATCTTCGCCATGCAGGATGCGATGGATGGCCTGGCGCCCGCCCAGGCTGGTGCCCGCGGCTCGCTTGGAAATGGGCAGCGATTGCAGGACGGTGGCTGGCGCGATCAGCTCGCGGCTGTTCGCGATGCGCGCGTCATCGAGCAATCCGGGTGGCTTGATAAGTGTCATGGTGCAGGCGTCGCCGAAAGCGTCCCGTTCCGGCAGCATACGCGTGCGCCCGGCGCTGCGCAGGTCACCGCTAGGACGTGGCAACGCGAGCCACACTTACGACCCACCGCGTTTCAGAGTCGCGCGGGTACGGCTGCCGCCGCAAGAAGGCCGGTCAAGGCCAGGTTCGCGGGGGCATCGCCGGCGAGATCCAGGATGGCGTCAAGCTCTTCGCCCTCCACCGTCTCCTGTGCGATCAGTGCGGCTGCGAGCGCTTCGAGCACTGGACGATGCGCATGCAGGCGCGTGAGGCAGCGCTCCTGCAGGTTCTTTAGCAGCTGTCGCGCCTCCGTGACGGCTTCGGATGCGGCACCCGGCAGGCGATCGCTCAATCCTGCCAGGCTGAACGGACCGTGATTGGCGCCGAAGCCATACTCGGCCACCATGCGATAGGCAATTTGCGACGCCCGCTCCAGATCGTTGGAGGCGCCCGTCGACGCCACCCCGTAGGCGACCAACTCGCCCGCGCGCCCACCGAGCATCATCTCGATTCGCGCCTCGAGCTCGTGTTCGGTGTGGAGATACCGATCCTCTTCCGGTGTCAGGATGGTGACACCGAGTGCATTGCTGTGCGGCAGGATGGTCACCTTCTCCACTACACCCACGCCCACGATCCGGCCGATGATGGCGTGGCCAGCTTCGTGGTAGGCCGTGCGCTCGCGTTCCGCGTCGCCCATTTTTACTTCCGGCGACGGTGAACCGAGCTGCTGCAAGCTGATGGCTTCGAGGTAATGCGCCTGGTTGACCGCGGACGCTTCCCGCCGTGCGGCGATGCGCGCGGCCGAGCCCACGACCGCTGCGATCGCGGCCGGTGTCATGCCGCTCGTGCGCCGCGCGAGGACGTGGAAATCCACTTCCGGGTCGGTCGCAACATCCTTGCTGTAGAGGGCGAACAGCGCGTTGCGATCCTTGAGCGGTGGCAGCGACAGCGTGCATTTGCGATCGAAGCGGCCTTCGCGCAGCAGCGCCGCGTCGACATTTTCCGGATGATTGGTCGCGGCCAGCAATACGACGCTGTCGTTGCTCGAAAATCCATCGAGCTCGGTCAAAAGCGCATTGATGATGCGATTGTTCTCCTGCGACACCGCCTCGTCGCCGGAGGACCGGCGCCCTACCCCATCGATCTCGTCGATGAACAGCACGCAGGGAGCATGCTTGCGCGCAGTGCGAAAGAGGGAGCGCACGCGATGCACGCCCATACCCACGAACTTGTCGGTGAATGCGCTACCATCGATGGCGATAAAGCTGGCCCCGGTCTCACCGGCAAGCGCCTTGGCGAGCAGGGTCTTGCCGGTTCCGGGCGGTCCGGCGAGCAGCACACCGCGCGGTGGCTTGGCACCGAGCTTGTCGTAGGCACTGCGATCGCCCAACGCGCCGGAGAGATCGGAGAGTTCGCGTTTGGCGTCGCGTACGCCGATCACGTCGTCGAAGCGCAGCGTGGGCTTGGAGACCGGCGCGAAACGCGACGAGGAGCCCTGCATCGTTCGCAGCTGCACCCCAATGAGGAGCAACAGCGCGAGCGGAATGACGAGCTCCGGGGCAAACACGCGCAGCAGTTGCTGGGCGACGCGCGAGGTGTCGCTTGCGGTCGGATTGACGGCTTGGTTCAGCACAAACAGCTTGCCTCCGCGGCTGACCCACGATTCGAGCGCGAGCAGCCGGGCATCGGACTTGAAGACGAAGTACTTGTCGCCGTCGTGGCGGGTGACGAGGTACAGGTTCGCCGCCTCGCCCAGCATGGAAATGCGATCGGCATTGAGATCGCCTGCAAACGCACCGACGTCCCTTTCGGCCCGCAGCCACTGCGTCTGCTCCTTGACCATGGCCTGCACCTCGGGC
>JANXZT010000147.1 GCA_025355395.1 Betaproteobacteria bacterium | reverse complement strand
TTCCTGCACGATGCGAAAGACCGCGCTCGAATACGCGTCTTGCAACTGAAGCTCCGGGCTGCTGATCGCCAGTTCGCAGGGGATGCCTGCTCGTTCCATGAAATTCTGCACCAACCATTCCAGCGCGGGGAGCAGGCCCAGGTCATCGAGCATCAGCGGCCGCAGATCGGCGGCGATGCGCCGTGTCGCCGCGACCGTGCTGTCAAGCAGGGTCTGCATCCTGTCGAGTTTCTTGGCGAGTCCATCCTGTCCGGCAGGTAGTTTTTCCTTGCACCAGGCGACATCCATCTTCAGTGCCGTCAACGCCTGCGCCAGTTCGTCGTGCAACTCGCGCGCAATGCGGCTCTTCTCCTGCTCCCGCGCGACATGCGCGGCGGACCCGAGCTCCTGCAACTCCTCTTTGGAGCGCCGCAGCGCCTCTTCCGCCCGAATACGCGCAGTGACATCGCGCAGGATAACCGTAAACAGCTTTTGGCCGTCCTCGGCGTGCTGGGAAATCGAAGCCTCGATGGGAAATTCTTCGCCGTTGGCGCGCAGTGCCATCAGCACCGCTCGGCTGCCCATGCGGCGCGCTGTCACGCCGGTCTGACCGAAGCGCTCGATATGCGTGCGGTGACCTTGGCGAAACCGCTCAGGGATGAGCTTGTCCAGCGGCAGCCCGACTACTGCCTCACGCGGCCACCGAAAAGCCTGCTCCGCTGCCGCGTTGAACAGGACGATCCGCTGATCGCGGTCCACCGTAATGATCGGGTCCATGGCGGATTCAACGATATCGCTGACGCGGGCCTCGACGCTTCGCAACGCGCGATTAGCACTTTGCCGCTCTCTTATCTGGCGATAAAGCAGGACCATGGCGAGTATTCCTGCCAACGCCCCCGTAATACCCGCGGCGACGAGCATCTCGGCCCGGTACCAGCCGAGTAGCCACGCGGTTATCACCAACAGCGCGGTCGACGCGAGCAGCGCAAGGATCGGCACAAAAATAACAAGCATCCGCCCTGCCGCAACGGTGAATCGATCAGGCATGCTTGATGAGACTTGAGTCCCCCAACGAATTCACCGAATGAATAGCGACGCAAAGGATCGATTGCCTCGCGCCGTACGTTATTTATGTAGCGCTAATTCAAAGACTTGGATTTTTTACCATCAAATGGTTTCAGGTGCAAGACAAGGGTCACGATCCCTCGTGCTGCCGCTTCCCGCCATGGCGCTGTTTGATCGCGGCACCCGCGGGCGCGAGCGGCTACGAGCGGCGGAACGGAGCGGCGCACTGAGCATGTTTGCGTCGCCCTCTGGACCGTACGTTCAGGTGCCGCGGCAGCGTCCGCCTGTTCGACGAGGCGATCCTAACCTGCTTGGAGCGACTGTATTCAACGACATTGCTTTGGATCAAAGCATCGCCGGAGCGCTTGGCGCGGGTCCGGGCTGGCGAGGTCTTTTTCGCCGCCGACGCGTGGACGCCAATGTTTGCGCAAAATCAAACCCGGATTCGTGCTGTGGTAGTAACGTTTGCTTCTCGATTCTGCAGTGCTCACCACACCGGCTGTCGCGGTACCCGACCAAGGAGAATGCCATGTTCAAACACGTCCTTATTGCCACAGATGGTTCGCAACTCTCGGAGAGCGCGGCGCTCAACGCCGTGCAACTGGCCAAATCAATCTCAGCAAGGCTAACCGCTGTCACGGTATCGACCCCCTTTCACGTGTTCGCGACTGACGCGGTGATGGTCACCGATACTGAGGACGTCTACAAGAAGGATTGTGACCGGCGGGCAGCAAAATACCTGGGCGTCATCGAGAATGCCGCCAAGTCAGCGGGCTTGACCTTCGAGGGGATACACGTTTTCCGTGATCATCCCTACGCCGCAATCATCGACACTGCGGACAAGAAGGGCTGCGACGCTATCTGCATGGCCTCGCACGGACGGAGAGGTATGGCCGCGCTGGTATTGGGCAGCGAAACAACGAAGGTGCTGACGCACTCGAAGATCCCGGTCGTGGTGTGGCGTTAGACATCACGCCGGGACTGGCAAGCACTGGCTACAATGTCGGCGTCGCCTCATGCGCACAGGTTCGCTCGTGCACGCCCTGGCACTTGAGGCAGCGCTGTGCGGTTGGGGATGCCGCCAACCGCTCGGCACTGATGGCGGCACCGCAACCAACACAGCGACCGAAGCGGCATAGCTCGATTCTGAGCAGCGCCGAATCGATATCTCGTAGCGCCTCGACGTGGCGATGTGCCATCACGTTGTCGAACTCGGTTAGCTGTGTTGCGACAGCCTGATCGCCGATATCGGGCGCCTCGCCTGCGAGCCGGGGGAATGCTTGCTCGCGGGCGCGCATCACCTCCTCGTGAGCCTCGCCTTCATCCACCGTTTCGGGTCCACGCTCAATCCCCACATGCACTTCCACTGTGTGGTCATCGATGGCGTGTTCGAGTCCGCTACGGCGGGCGGCGTCATCTTCCGTGCCACGCCGGGCTCGATGCGCAGTGGGGAGTCGCGCCCACCGCCGCTAACCCTCCCGGTTGCCGTGACCTTCTCGTCGGCGAACCCCGGAACGCCCCATCGCCAGCACCCCCGCCGGGCGGTCGCCGCCCGCAATGGGCGTTCGACCCGCCCCACCCAACCCAACCCCCAATCCGCAGGATCGTGTGGTTGAATCTCCTATCCTTAAAAAGCCAGAACAGCGCGAAACCGAGCCGCTCCGAATGCTGCGCGTCGAAGATGTTTGCTTCGAGTGTCGAATTCCCACGTTGGTTGATGTTTAGTCGGGATGAATCCCCACCGAATTGAGCAGCGTGACGCATCGTGGCACAACGTCAACGATCTACATCCGTCGTGTCGATGTCGAAACGTGCGTCGACTTTTCGCGCGTCCGGGCAGCGCGCGCATGCCACCGCAGAAGCGCGGGCGCGAGGTCGAACCGAGCTAGTTTACGAGCAGCACGACGGGCGAACTGTTCAACGCGCCGTTGGCGACGCTACCGAGCAGCGCACGCTCCAGTCCGCTCGTTGCGCGCGCGCCCAGTACGAGGAGGTCCCCCCGATGCTCCGCGACGGCCTTCAACAAACTCGCGAGTGGAGCCCCGACGCGCACTTCGCTCTTTACTGTCCAGCCTGAACGCTCGAGGCGAGCGGCGCCCGCGGCGACGGTCGCCTGTCCCTGCTGATACCGTTCTTCGTTGAGGGCGGCCACCTCGCCATGAATGTGTGCGCGCATGGACGAGGGAAAGCCTCGAACCGATGCCGGAGTCAATACCGGTTCCACCACATTTACGAGCATCACGCGGCAGCCGCGCCCGGGCTCGAGCGACCCAAGAAAGTCGAGGGCGCGCTCGGCATTGGGGCAACCATCGAATCCGACCACGAAGCGGCGCACTGCACTCGCCGCCTCGCGCACGACCAGCACGGGACATGGTGCGTGCGCGGCAACGCTCCGCGATACGCTGCCAGCAAGCAGGCGGCGAAACGTGCCGTGACCGCGCCAGCCGAGGACGATCAGGCTCGCCTCGAAGCGCTCTGCTTCGGCGAGAATCGCGTCGACAGGCGGCGCGTC
>JANXZT010000132.1 GCA_025355395.1 Betaproteobacteria bacterium | reverse complement strand
CGAGTCCGATCATTCCGAGTTGCATGAGGTAATCCTTCCTGGGTTGACAACGTTCGGGTCAGGCAGCTATTCCGCGCGGTCGTCGCGATCAATGGGGCTTAGCAAGGGCCATCGCCGGTCGCGGGCGCGCCCATCATTAGCGCGCTTTGCGCGCCCGGTACCGGCGAATGAGCGCATTGGTCGAGCTGTCGTGGCCGAGTGCCGGCTCGGTCGCGTTTTCGAGTTCCGGGATGATCCGCTGCGCGAGCACCTTGCCGAGTTCGACGCCCCATTGGTCGAACGAATCGATCCGCCAGATCGTGCCCTGGGTGAACACGCTGTGTTCGTACAGCGCGACAAGCTTGCCGAGCGCGGCGGGGGTGAGCTCATCGACCAGGATCGTGTTGGACGGCCGGTTGCCTTCGAAGACGCGGTGCGCAACACGCCCGTCCGGTGTGCCTTCGGCCTTGACCTCGGCGGGCGTCTTGCCGAAGGCGAGCGCTTCGGTCTGCGCGAATACGTTGGCGACCAGCATGTCGTGGTGGCGGCCGAGGGGATTGAGCGCCTTGGCAAAGGCGATGAAGTCGCAGGGGATGAGCCGCGTACCCTGATGTATGAGCTGGTAAAACGAGTGCTGGCCGTTGGTCCCCGGCTCGCCCCAATAGATGGGACCGGTCGCATAGTCGACGGTGTTCCCCTCCAGCGTCACGTGCTTGCCGTTGCTTTCCATCGTCAACTGCTGCAGATACGCGGGGAAGCGCTTCAGGTACTGCTCATACGGCAGTACGGCCACCGTTTGCGCGGCAAAGAAATCGTTGTACCAGAGCGCCAGCAAGCCCATCAGCACCGGCAGGTTCTGCGCCAACGGCGCGGTACGGAAATGCTCGTCCATTTCGTGGAAGCCGCCGAGCATCGCGCGAAAATGGGCGGGGCCGACGGCGAGCATCGTCGACAACCCGATCGCGCTGTCCATGGAGTACCGGCCGCCGACCCAATCCCAGAACCCGAACATGTTGACCGTATCGATCCCGAACTTCGCCACTTCCTTGGCATTCGTCGAGACCGCGACGAAATGCCGCGCGACCGCCGCGTCGTCGCCGCCGACGCCCGCCAGCGCCCAGTCGCGCGCCGAGTTCGCATTAGTCATGGTCTCCAACGTCGTGAACGTCTTGGACGAAACGATGAACAGCGTTTCGGCGGCGTCGAGATCGTGCACCGCTTCGGCGAAATCGGTGCCGTCGACGTTCGACACGAAGCGGAACGTTAGTCCGCGCGCGCTGTAGTGCTTCAGCGCTTCGTAGGCCATCACCGGTCCGAGATCGGAGCCGCCGATGCCGATGTTGATCACGTTGCGGATGCGTTTGCCGGTATGGCCTTGCCACGCGCCGCTGCGCACGCTATCGGCGAAGGCCGCCATCTTGTCCAGCACCGCGTGCACGCCAGGCACGACGTTTTCGCCGTCGACGACGATGGTGGCATCGCGCGGGGCGCGCAACGCGACATGCAGCACCGCGCGGTTTTCGGAAACGTTGATCTTGTCGCCGCGAAACATCGCATCGATGCGTTCCCGCAAGCCGGACGACTCCGCGAGCTGCACCAGGAGCGCCAGCGTTTCATCGGTGATCCGATTTTTGGAATAATCGAGATAAAGGCCCGCCGCGTCGATGGTCATCCGTGTTCCGCGTTGCGAATCAGCGGCGAATAACTGGCGCAGATGGACGCCGCGGATTTTTTCGTAGTGGGCGGCGAGGGCTTTCCACGCGGGGAGCGCGGTCAGCGATTGCGGGGCGGCTGTCATGCGCGGAGGCCTCTATCGTGCTGATTTCTTTTTTGCCCGGCGCTTGGCCGGTGCGGCGGGTCGCGCTGGGCGCGATGCTTCCCATAGCGGAAGCCGCCGATGAATGCATTGGCGTTATCGCCTTCGCGGCAGCCCGGTGGCAATGATTTCAGGGGCCGGACGCGACCGCCGCCGATGACGACGTCGGTTGGTTCGAGCGCAGCGACCATCTTGGCGACGACTTCGGCGACGGGGCAGACGAACGCGGCTTTGTAGTCGAACCCCGCCCAGGCGGCAAGATTGTGCGGCTCGGCCACGGGGCGGTCGCGCACGACCTGCCCCGGGTAACCGATCGCGACGACATCGTATTTCCAGCCCTCGGCCGCCGCCTTGACCCCCGCAACCATGGCTTGCGCGGTCAGCGCCGGTCCCGACGGAAATTGCCGCGGTTCGGCCTCGCCAGTGGCGAGGAGCTTGACACTGGCGCCACCGATATCAACGACCAGCACATTCATCGCCAGGTTTCTTTCGCGTCCATTGCGCCGCGGCGTGCGTTGGTGCGTTGCGTTCGTACGGCTGCGTTAGGCCGCCGTCGCGAGCGTCGAGCTCTTGCCGGGGCGCGGGATCGAACGGACAAAGTATAAGCGAGTTGCCCGCGGCGCCGTTGCGTCGCCACCGGCATCGCAACAAAATCGAGGTCGCATCGCGCGGCTGGCCGCAGGGCCGCGCCCCGAACTCGCGCGCGTTGTGCACGTCGCGGTCGGTCAATGGCAATTCGGTGAGGCCCGTATGTTGGCCCGACTGATACGTTGCTGACGCCGGAGTGCATCTGGTTACGGACATCGCCGCTCGTTGAGGATCAGCCGAGCACAATATGCACGCGATGTTCCGCACCGTCGTCGTTCAATGGAACCGGCGCGCCGGATGTCAGCGTCGGTATTCCGGTAACCGCCACGCCATCGAGTTCGATCTTTGCGATGCCGCGGCTCACGCCGTGCGGATTCTCGATCTCGATGATGTAGCGCGATGACCGATAGCGATATTCGATGCTGAAGCTGGGCCACGCTTTGGGAATGCAGGGATCGATCAGCACATGATCGCCGCGGACGTTGAAGCCGAGCACCGCCTCCAGACCCGCGCGGTACAACCATCCCGCCGAGCCGCTGTACCACGTCCAGCCGCCGCGACCAATCAGCGGCGCGACCGCATATACATCGGCGCAGGACACGTAGGGCTCGACCTTGTAGCGCTCGATTGCCTCGGCAGTGTCGGCGTGGCGGATCGGATTCAGTATTTCGAACAGTTCGCCGGCCTTGTCGCCGTCGCCAAGTTTGGCCCAGGCGAAGATCGACCAGATCGAACCGTGGGTGTACTGCCCGCCGTTCTCGCGGATACCCGGGGGGTAGCCCTTGATGTAGCCAGGATCGTGCGGCGTGCGATCGAATGGCGGCGTGAACAGCAGCGCGATCCCGGCGTCGCGATCGATCAGCCGCGCATCCACCGCCGCCATCGCCCGCGCGGCGTGCGCCGGGTCGGCGGCTCCTGACATCACGCTCCACGATTGCGCGATCGCGTCGATCTTGCATTCGTCGCTGCTGTCGGACCCCAGTGGCGCGCCGTCGTCGTAGTAGCCGCGGCGATACCACGCGCCATCCCAGCCATCGCGCTCGAGCGTTGCGCGCACCGTCGCGGCGCACTGCAGCCAACGCATTGCGCGGTCGTGGTCGCCACGCACGTCCGCGATCGGCTCGAACCGAGCGATAGCGTCGAGCAGGAACCATGCCAGCCACACGCTCTCGCCCCGACCCTTCACGCCAACGCGGTTCATGCCGTCGTTCCAGTCGCCGGTGCCGATCAGCGGCAGGCCATGCGCCCCCAACGACAGACTGGCGTCGAGCGCACGCGCGCAATGTTCGTAGAGGCTGCCCCGCTGCGCGGAAACGGCCGGCTGGAAAAATGCCTCCTGTTCGCCGTCCTTGAGCGTTGCACCTTCAAGGAACGGTACGATTTCGTCCAGCACCGCCGTATCGCCGGTGACGTCGATGTAATGCATCGCGACGTACGGCAGCCAGATGCGGTCGTCGGTCATCCGCGTGCGGATGCCCTGCCCCGCCGGCGGCAGCCACCAATGCTGTACATCGCCTTCGATGAACTGCCGCGCGGCCGAGCGCAGCAGATGGTCGCGCGCGACATCGGGTCGTGCGACACACAGTGCCATCACATCCTGTAACTGATCGCGAAACCCATACGCGCCGCTGGATTGGTAGTACGCCGTACGCGCCCACACCCGGCACGACAATGTTTGATACAACAGCCAATCGTTGAGCAGGATATCCATCGCGCGATCGGGCGTGCGCACCTGCACGGCGTCGAGCACGTTGCCCCACAGCGCTTCGACTTCGCGCAGAACAGCATCGATATCGGCTTTTCGATATTTCGCGACCAGCGCCTGCGCGTCTGCCGGCGAAGCCGCGTCACCCAGCAGAAATACGATCTCGGTTTGCGCATCGGGCGCCAGTTCGATTTCCGTCTGCAATGCGGCGCAGGGATCCAGTGCTGCGCCGACGCGACCGGACAATGGCGTGCCATGCGCCAGAGCCGCAGGACGATCGACCGCTCCGAGACGACCGAGGAATTCGGTGCGATCGCCGGTGCAGGACGTCTGTACGCCGCGCAAATCGGCGTACGCGACGCGCTCGCCGAACTCCGCGCGCCAGGCGTTGCGCGTGAACAACGCGCCGGTCGCGGCGTCCTTGCTGGTGACGAGATATGGAGCAGGCGCCGTTCCGTTCGCACCCAGTGCCCATTCGACATAAGCGGTGATTGAGAGTCGCCGTGTCCGCCTCGAACGATTGTGGATGCGCAACCGCGACAATTTCACGGGATCGACCGTCGGTACGCATTGCAGCAGCTCGACTTCGACACCGTGCGCGACATGCGTGTAGCGGCTGCAGCCCTTGCCGTGGCGCGTGGTATAGGTCGCGGTCGGAACCCTGATCGGCAGCGCTGTCGCGCTCCACAGCTCGCCGCTGTCCGCGTCACGCAAATAAAGCACCTCGTGCGGTGCATCGCTGACCGGATCGTTCGGCCACGGCGTCAACGGGTTCTGCTGGCTGTTGAGCGAGAAGGTATGGCCACCGCCTTCGGCTGTCGCAAGGAAGCCGAACGTCGCGTTCGCGACCACGTTGGTCCACGGTGTCGGCGTGCAGCGCGTGCCGTCAAGCGTGACCATGTATTCGCGGCCGGCTTCTACAAAGCCACCGTAGCCGTTACCGAACTCGATCGCGTTCGGAGTTGTGCCCGGTGCGAATTCCATGCCGCTGCTCGTGTAGTGCAGCGATAGCGCAGAGGTCGTTGCGGGTTTCGCAGATGGCGTAACATCGACCGCACTCACGCGCTCGCTCGATGGATTGACGGCGCATCGCTGCATGCCGCCTTCAGCTGCGTCAAGCACCACGCGGGCGGCGGTCGCCAGTCCGTCGCGGAGCGCGTCGGCGATCTGATCGTTACGCAAGGAGAACACACCGGCCGCTGCGCCGTCGGCTTCGGCCTGCAGCCGGGCGTTCTGCGTCTTCGCCAGCGTCGTCAGCCTCTTTTGCAGCGCATCGACATCGCCTGCGGCTGCGCCATTCAGCAACACCACATCGACACCCAGCCGCTGCGAACGCCAGTATAGTTGCGCTCGCAGCAGTTCGTGGACGCGATCGAGATCGGCGTCGCTTGCGATGCGCAGTAGCACGATCGGCCGGTCGCCTGAGATGCCGCAGGTCCACAACACCGGCGGGCCGCCGCTGCCGCGTTCGAGTTGGTCGGCTGGCGCGCGCCATGCCGCATCGGCGTACAGCAGTGGCGCGACCAGCTTTCGGCAGCGCTCGGCGGCCTCATCGTCGATGCCGTATCGCACGCGTTCCTCCTCTGAATGTCCGGCGGCACCGGTCAGCACGCGTTCGCAAAGGTCTGGCTGATCCAGATCGCGCACGAGCGCCAGAACTGCAGCGCGCGTTGCCGCCGCGCCGGTCCAGAACGCGAGCTGTACGCTGGCGCCGGGCGCGATGCGCACACGCCGACGCAGACTGAAGATCGGATCGAGCACGCAGCCGGCAGTGTTCGACAACACACCGTTATCCTGCATCGCCGTCGCGTTGCGCAGCGTTCGACCGCGCCCGAGGAATCGCGCTCGATCGCTTTCGTATTCGGTTGAATGCGTGTCCTGTCCTTCGATTACTGCGGCGTGCACGGCCCAGATCTCCGGCTCGTCGGGTGCGCGCTTGCGTCGGGTCGCCAGCAGGATGCCGCCCTGCTCCACCCATTCTGTCTGCACGAACATCTTGGAATAGGCCGGGTGCGCGGCGTCGGCTGCAGCAGATCCCAACACCAACTCGGCGTACGAGGTCAACTCGATGGTGCGTGCGCTATCGCCGTGATTGGCGATGGTGACGCGGCGCAATTCGGCGTCGCGATCGACAGCGACAGCAACGTCCAGCGTCGTATTCAATGCGCCATCGCGACGGACGATGCGCGCGCATCCGTCGGACGCTGTTGTCGCATACGCATCCGGCTCGCCGCCGCAGGGTTGCAAACCGGCCGACCACACCGCGCCGCTGTCGGCATCGCGCAGCAGGATGTAGCTGCCCCACGCGTCGCAGGTAGGGTCTTCGCGCCAGCGGGTGACGGCCAGATCGTGCCAATGGCTGAAACCTGATCCCGCGTCGGTGAGCATCGCCGTGTAGCGGCCGTTGGAAAGCAAATGCGCGCGCGGCGCAGTATGCGATTGCGGGAGCGATGACATGGGCGTCCATACCTCCATGGAACATCCGGTTGCAACGTACGCGAGCAACACGACGCGCCCGCAGACGCCGGCGGCGGGCGCGGGATCAATCCTGCGCGATGCCCGCAACACGCAGTTCGACAACGATCAGCTATGCCTTCGACAGGTTCAGACCCTTCGGACTCCCATGCGTTCCCGGTTTTCGGCACTCGACAGCATGGGAGATTTAACCACACAAGTCGGAATATGTCGGGTTGGATCGCGGAGATCAAGCGTCGATTTCCGGCATCAGTTTGGATTGCAACCGCATCGGAAGGAGACGTTCAAGCTTTCGACTGATCCTCAGTTGGTCGCCAAGACGCGCGGCATTGCCTAGCGGCGGCTCACGACCTGCCGACTGACAGTGATCCTGCGCTATCATCGGCCGCAATCCCCACGGCGCCTGCCATGATCATCAATTGCGTCGTCTACCAGCAGGGCCACAAGCTCGCCGACATCTCGCCGACGGATATCAGCGAGTACGTCACCCGCCCCGATTGCTTTGTGTGGGTGGGCCTGCTCGATCCGCCACCGGAGGAGATCGGCGAGATGGCGAGCGAGTTCGGGTTGCACCCACTCGCGATCGAAGACGCACGCAAAGGCAACCAGCGGCCGAAGATCGAAGAGTACGAGGATTCCATCTTTGCGGTAATGCAGACCGTCGAGGAGATCCCCGGTGATTCGCCCAACCTGCTGGTCGGCGAGCTGCATGTCTTTGTCGGCAAGAACTACGTACTCTCGATCCGGCATCGAACCCAGAAGGGTTTCATCGAGGTGCGCACCCGCAGCGAGCGCGAGCCAGAGCTGTTGCGTTTCGGCCCCCGTTACGTGCTCTACGCCCTGATGGACGCGGTGGTGGACCGCTACTTTCCCATTCTGGACAACTTGTCAGGCGAGCTCGAAAGCATCGAGGAATCCCTCTTCGACGGCGCGTCCACGCGTCGCAAGATTCAGGAGCTGTACGGATTGAAGCAGCGCCTGATGACATTGCGGCATGCGGTGGCGCCGTTGATGGAGGCGGTGGGGAAGCTGCACGGTGGCCGGGTGCCGCAGCTTTTCGCCGGAATGCAGGATTATTACCGCGACGTATACGACCACCTGGCACGCATCGAATCCGCGATCGAGAGCATTCGCGACATGCTCACCACCGCGATTTCCGTCAACATTGCGATGATCAGCCTTACGGAGAGCGAAGTGACGAAGCGCCTGGCGGCATGGGGCGCGCTGATCACCGTTCCCACTCTCATAGCGGGCATCTACGGCATGAACTTCAAGAACATGCCCGAGCTCAATTGGCCGTCAGGCTACGCGTTTGCGATGGGGCTGATGGTGATCATCGACGCGCTGCTGTACTGGCGCTTCAAGCGGGTGCGCTGGGTATAGGCCACGTCGAGGAAGCGCGGTTCATTCGCCGGGCCGATGCCGACCGCGCCGCGAATTTCCGGCCGGCCCTGCGGTGCAACGTGAATAATGTACCGGATACAGCCAAACGGCTATTCATGGCCGCGCTCCCATCGCCACGCACCCATGCGCGCCGCGCTAAAATGCACCGATGGACAACGCGTTAACCGTCGGACCACAACTTGTCGACCGGATCGATGACGCGCTGCCGCAAACGCAGTGCGGCCGCTGCGGTTATGCAGGATGCCGGCCGTACGCCGAAGCGGTCGCAGCCGGAGAAGCGATTAATCGATGTCCGCCCGGTGGCGATGCAGTGGTCGCCTCGCTCGCCGCCATTACCGGACGGGCTTTGCTGCCGCTCGACACCACCCTCGGCCAGCCGGGCCCGCTCCTCAATGCGCGCATCGATGAAGCGTGGTGCATCGGCTGCACGCTTTGCATAACGGCCTGTCCCGTGGATGCGATTGTCGGCGGACCCAAACGCATGCATACCGTCGTCGCGGCGCTTTGCACCGGCTGCGAGCTCTGCCTGCCGCCGTGTCCGGTGGATTGCATCGTCATGGCACCGGCCGGCCGGGCGTGGAGCGCAAGCGACGCGGACGCTGCGCGCGGCCGGCATCTGCTGCGCAACACCCGCATGGGCCACGCTGCGGGCACGCACGGCGGCGAATCCGCACCGGGCAACACCGCCACCGGCGATCAGACCCTCCTCATGGTCATGACGGCGCAGGATCGGCAAGCCGCCGTTGCCGCGGCGGTGGCACGAGCCCGTGACCGGCACGAAGCCGTGGCAAACGACCCCGGCGCCTCCTCATGAACCGCGCCCGTGCCTTCCTGATCCTGGGAGTCCTCATGCTTGCAAGTCGATCCGCGTCGGCGGCACCGACGGCATTTGCGGCTGCGCTGGACGAGCGGTGGGATTATGCCGCGCCGGCCGTGTCGGAGCAGCGTTTCCGCCAGGAACTCGCTCGCTGGCCGGACGATACGCCGCAAGCGCTCGAAATCGAGACACAGATTGCGCGTGCGCAAGGATTGCAACGCCGCTTTGGCGATGCGACGGCAACGCTCGCCAGGGTCGAACGGCGCCTCGATGGCATGCCCTCGCATGTGCGGGTGCGCTACCTGCTCGAGCGCGGGCGCGTGTTCAATTCGGCAGGCGCGCCCGAGAAAGCGGTACCGCTCTTCGCGGCTGCGCTCGAGCTCGCCGAATGCGAAGGCGATGCCTTCTACGCAATCGATGCCGCGCACATGATGGGCATTGCGGGGCCCGCCGCCGAGCACCTCGAATGGAACTTGAAGGCTATCGCCATGACCGAGCGCGCACCGGATGCGCGCTCGAAGCGGTGGCTCTCATCGCTCTACAACAACGTTGGATGGACGTACGACGAGCGCGGCGAGTCCGCACGCGCGCTCGATCATTTTCGCAAGGCGCTTACGGCGTGGGAGGCACGCGGCGGCGATGACAACATCCGTATCGCGCGCTGGGCCGTTGCGCATGGCTTGCGCCGCACCGGCGAGCTCGACGAGGCGGAACGCATTCAAAACGCGTTGCGGGCGGAACACGAGCGCAATGGAACGGTGGACGGCTACGTGTTCGAGGAGCTCGCGGAAATCCATTTGGCGCGAGGCAAGGCGGATGACGCGCGGCCCTGGTTCGAGAAGGCGTACGCGGCGCTTCATGACGATGCCTCGCTCCAGGTCAACGAGCCGGCGCGGCTG
>JANXZT010000128.1 GCA_025355395.1 Betaproteobacteria bacterium | reverse complement strand
CCGGCATCCCGATCGCCCACAAGGATGTGCTGATGACGGCGGGACTGCGCACCACCTGCGGCTCGCGCATGCTCGCCAACTTCACCGCGCCTTATGACGCATTTGTGGTGGCAGGCCTGCGGCACGCCGGGACAGTGCTCCTCGGCAAGACCAACATGGACGAGTTTGCGATGGGCTCGTCCAACGAGACCTCGTTTTTCGGCCCGGTACGCAACCCTTGGGATGTGCAGTTCGTGCCGGGTGGAAGCTCGGGCGGATCGGTCGCGGCGGTGGCAGCGCGCATGGTGACTGGCGCCACCGGCACCGACACCGGCGGATCGATCCGGCAACCCGCGGCGATGGCGGGCGTCTGCGGCTTGAAACCGACCTACGGCATTTGTTCCCGCTACGGACTCATCGCGTTCGCGTCTAGCCTCGACCAAGCGGGCCCGATCGCACGCACCGCGCAGGACTGCGCACTACTGCTCAATGCCATGGCGGGGCATGACGCCCGCGATTCCACCAGCCTCGCGCGCCCGACGGAGGATTACACCCGGTTGTTGGGCACACCCGACCTGCGCCCGCCGCTTGCCGGTGTGCGCATTGGGCTGCCTCGCGAATATTTCGGCGACGGCATCGATCGCGAAGTGGCGGTGGCCGTTGGGGCGGCGTTGAAGGCATTGGTAAAGCTCGGCGCCACCACGGTCGAGGTGAGCTTGCCGCATGTCAAGCTCGCAGTGCCGGTGTATTACGTGATTGCACCGGCGGAGGCATCGTCCAACCTATCGCGCTTCGACGGCGTGCGCTACGGCCACCGGGCGGCGCAGTACACGGACCTCCTCGACATGTACAAGAAAACGCGGGCCGAAGGCTTCGGCGCGGAAGTGAAGCGCCGGATCATGGTCGGCACCTATGTGCTCTCCCACGGGTACTATGATGCGTATTACCTCAAAGCGCAGAGGGTGCGCCGGCTGATCGCCAACGATTTCGTCGCGGCGTACGAGCAGTGCGACATGATTGCCGGACCGACCGCACCCACCACCGCATTCGAGCTGGGATCCAAGGCCGACGATCCCGTGCAGATGTACCTGAACGACATTTTCACCGTCGCGGCCAATCTGACGGGCGCGCCGGCGCTGTCGATTCCCTGTGGCTTTGACACGCGAGGATTGCCGATCGGACTGCACCTCCAGGGCAACTATTTCGCCGAGGCGATGCTGCTCAATGCCGCGCACCGGTACCAGCAGGTGACGGATTGGCACCAGCGTATTCCACCTGTGGCGGCGGTCACATGAAGTGGGAAGTCGTGATCGGCATCGAGACGCACGCGCAACTTTCGACGGACTCGAAAATTTTTTCGGGCGCCTCGACCGCGTTCGGGGCGCGCCCCAACACCCAGGCGTGCGCGATCGACATCGCGCTGCCCGGCGTGCTGCCGGTGCTCAATCGCGGCGCGGTGGAACGGGCCATCCGCTTCGGCCTCGCGGTTGGCGCCGACATCAGTGCGCGCAGTGTTTTCGCGCGCAAGAACTACTTCTATCCCGATCTGCCCAAGGGCTACCAGATCAGCCAATACGAAATACCGGTGGTGCAGGGCGGCGCGATCGAGATCCAGTCGCCGACCCGCGGCGAGTTGCGGGTGAGGCTCACCCGCGCCCATCTCGAAGAGGACGCCGGCAAGAGCCTGCACGAGGACTTCCACGGCATGACCGGCATCGATCTCAATCGCGCCGGTACGCCGCTGCTCGAGATCGTCTCGGAGCCGGAGCTGCGCAGCGCGCAGGAGGCCGTGGCCTACGCCAGGACCTTGCACACACTGGTGCGCTGGATCGGCATCTGCGACGGCAACATGCAGGAAGGAAGCTTCCGGTGCGATGCCAATGTCTCGGTGCGGCTTCAGGGAGAGGCAAAGCTCGGCACCCGTTGCGAGATCAAGAATCTCAACAGCTTTCGTTTTATCGAAAAGGCCATTGCGTTCGAGGTGCGCCGGCAGATCGAGCTCGTCGAGGATGGCGGGACAGTCGTGCAGGAAACACGGCTGTACGATTCTGACAAGGACGAGACCCGCCCGATGCGAAGCAAGGAAGACGCGCAGGATTACCGCTATTTTCCGGATCCGGATCTACCGCCGCTGGTGATCGACAACGCATGGATAGAACGGGTGCGCTCCGCAATGCCGGAGCTGCCGATCATGCGCCGGACGCGGTTCATGGCCACCTCGCGCGAGGACTTCATCGAAATCGTCAAGAGCCGATCGAACGTCGCCATGCAGGATGTCGGCGACGAGCTCTTCGAAGAGAGCTTCCCGGATCTGCAGGCAAGTGCGCTCAAACCCACCTACGGCCTGCCGGATCACGACGCGACAACGCTGATGTCGAGCCGTGCGCTGGCCGACTATTACGAGAGCGTCGTGGCGGCCGGTCGCATTGACCCCAAGCTCGCAGCCAACTGGGTGCTCGGTGATCTGTCCGCGGCCATGAATCGCGCCGAGATCGCGATCGAGAACACTCCGCTCTCGCCCGCGCAGCTCGCGCGACTACTGAAGCGCGTCGAGGACGGGACGATCTCCGGCAAGACCGCAAAGGAAGTGTTCGAGGCTCTGTGGGCGGCCGAAGATGGGGGCGATGCCGATGCGATCATCGCCACCAGGGGGCTGCGGCAGATATCGGACGAGGGTGCCATCGACGCCATCGTCGACGACGTGATCGCTGCCAACGCCGCCACGGTGGCCGAATTCAGGGCGGGCAAGGAAAAGGCGTTCAACGCACTCGTGGGGCAGGCGATGAAGGCTACCCGCGGCCAAGCTAATCCGGCCCAAGTCAACGCCATCCTGCGGCGCAAGCTCGCTGGCTGATTTCCGGCGAACACGGTGATCCCGTTGTGCGGTCATCGCGTCGCCAGCCCGAGTTGCGTCAATCCCGCGGGCACGGGATTCATTGGTTCTGCCCAACTGCGTCATTCCGGCGGGTTCGGGATCCATTCGTTCAGCTCACCTGCGTCATTCCCGCGGGCACGGGATCCATTCGTTCAGCTCACCTGCGTCATTCCCGCGGGCACGGGATCCATTCGTTCAGCTCACCTGCGTCATTCCCGCGAACGCGGGATCCATTCGTTCA
>JANXZT010000124.1 GCA_025355395.1 Betaproteobacteria bacterium | reverse complement strand
GGTGAACGCCGCGCGCCGCTGTACTTCTTGCGTCGGCTCCTCGCACGCCGCGTACGCGCGGTAAAGCTCGAGCGTAAGCAGCGCCGCATGCCCTTCGTTCATATGATACTTTTCGATATTGGTAGCGCCGATAGAGGTCAGCATGCGCATGCCGCCGATGCCGAGTATCGCTTCCTGAAGCAATCGGTGCCGTCCGTCGCCGCTGTAGAGGCGGTCGGTGATATGCCGGTCTTCCTCGCTGTTCTCCGGAAGATCGGTGTCGAGGAGATAGAGCGTGACGTGGCCGATCAGCGCCCGCCAGATGCGCGCGGTCAGCGTGCGCCCGGCGAGCGGAACTTCGACCCGTAGCTCCCCACCCGTCGGGTCATGGATCAGCGTGATGGGTAATTCAGCGAAATTCGAATCGGTATAGGCCGCGTGCTGATTGCCGTCAGCATCGAGCGTCTGATGGAAATAGCCTTGACGGTACAGGAGGCCCACACCCACGAGCGGAAGCCGCAAATCGCTCGCCGCCTTGCAATGGTCTCCGGCCAGGATGCCAAGCCCGCCTGAATAAATCGGCAGGCTCTCATGAAAGCCGAACTCGGCGCAGAAATAGGCAACGAGATCGTTGCCGGCCAGCGGTGAGCGCGCGTTGCGTCCGTTGGGCGCGCTGTGATACGAATCGTATGCCGAGAGCACGCGCTGATAGCCGCGCAGGAAATCCTCGTCGTCTCCCGCCGCGCGCAAGCGCCGCTCGTCGACCCGGCGAAGGAAGGCCTTGGGACTTTGCCCTACCTCCTGCCAAAGTGCCGGATGCAGGCGCGCAAAGAGCTCGCGCGTCGCGCGGTCCCAGCTATACCAGAGGTTGTTGGCAAGCTCCGGCAGGCGCGAGAGCTCGCGCGGAATGGCCGGATGAATCTCGACGTAATAGGGTGTTCCCGGAAGCGGCATCGTTCGGGCTAGCGCAGCCGGGGTTTAAGCGATGCCGCGGGGTCCGCCCAGTCGTGATTGGGGATGAGCGGATACCAGCCCGGCCGGCCCGGGTCGCGGTCATAGGGATACCCGCCAAGCTCGCGATAGAGGGCGTGGTACCGGGCAAGCTTTTCGCGATCGAGGGTGATGCCGAGCCCGGGGCCGTCGGGAACCGCAATGGCGCCATCGCGGTAGGTCATCTTGCCGCCTTCGATGATGTCGTCGGTCAGATGGTGGTAGTGGGCATCGGCCGCATAACTGAGATTGGGAAGCACGGCACCCAGATGAAGCATGGTGGCGAGCTGGATGCCCAACTCGCCGGAGCTGTGCACGGCAACGCCCATCCCCATCGTTTCGCAAACTCCGGCCGCCTTGATGCAAGGCCGGATGCCGCCCCAGAACGTCGTGTCCAAAAGAATCACATCGACGGACCGATTGTCGATGTTCGACGCGAGTTGCTCGAAGTTGACGACCACGGTGTTGGTGGCGATGGGCAGGTTGATGAATTCCTTCAGTCGGGAAAGTTGCGGCATTCCCCACACCGGATCCTCGAAATAATCATTGCGCAAGTCTTCGATGCCGCGGCCGAAGTCGATCGCATCGGCGAGCGACAGCGCGCTGTTCGGGTCGTAGCGAAAACGATCCTGCGGGAAGGCGGCCGCCAGTGCGCGATAGCATTCGAGCTCGTGAGCGGGTGGATAGACGCCTCCCTTGAGCTTGTGGACCCTGAATCCATGCCCGGCTTTCAACGCCTGCGCATGCTCGACGAGCTGGTGCGGCGTGCGCACTTCACCGAGTCCCGAATCCGGGTGGTCGTAGCGAAAGAAGAGGTAGCTTGCGAACTCCACCGACTCGCGGAGCTTGCCGCCCAAGAGCGCGTGCACTGGCACGCCCAGTTTTTTCCCCATGATGTCGAGGCAGGCGAACTCGATCGCGGCATGCAATTGCGTGCGGTTGTTGTAAAGGCTCGCCGTCGGGTTGCAGATGGCATAGCGCATCGCTTCCAGGCGAAAGACGTCATGGCCGCGCAGATATTCGGCGAGCGCCGCGAACTGCCGCGAAGCATCCTCGCCGCCGCCGCCCATCTCCCCAAGACCGACGTAGCCGTCGGCCGTTTCGACCTCCACTATGGTGCGCACGAACCGCCCCCAATGCGCGCCATTGCTGTGCAGGATGGCGGCTTCGAGGGGAACCGTGACGGGCGTCGCCCGGATGGCGCTGATCGTGGTGGAAGACATGTCAATTCGATTGAATTACCGAGTGTTACGAAGATTCTACCCGTGGCCAAGTGGTATTACCACTTGACCAGTTTCTGTCCGAGGATTAGCCTTCGGCAGCGGACTTGCTTTGGAGAGGCCCTTTGGCTTTTCCTGGCGGGCGCCGGAAAACGCCCGCATCATGCCTTTCCAAAGCATCGAACCTCGCCGCCTGTACCGGCAGATCGCCGAGCAGATCCGCTCGCTCATCCGCTCCGGCGAGTTCACCACGGGCTCACGGCTGCCGCCCGAGCGTGATCTCGCCCGTCAACTTGGAGTTTCGCGGCCGTCGGTGCGCGAGGCCCTGATTGCCCTGGAGGTGGAAGGCCTCGTGGATGTGCGGATCGGATCCGGGATTTACGTGCTCGGCGTGGCGCGCGAGACGGCGCCCGCGGCCGACGGCGGAGAGCCCGCTGCAGGTCCGTTCGAGCTTCTGCGCGCTCGTTACGTGATCGAAGGCGAATGCGCGGCGCTTGCCGCGAAATCGGTCAAGAAAGGGCAACTGGCCGCGATCGAGGAGACGCTCGAGCAGATGCAAGCGCAAATGCAGGGTGAAAGGCAGCCGCTGGACGCCGACCGCCTGTTTCATTTGCGCATTGCCGAAGCCACGGGCAATGGGGCGCTGGTCGCCGTGGTGAAGATGTTGTGGGACGAGCGCACCGGTCCGCTGTATCAGCAGCTGGAGCATCATTACGATTCGCCGGAGCTGTGGGTGGCGGCCATCGCGGAGCACCGGGCCATCGTGAAGGCGATAGCTGAACGCAATCCGGATGGCGCGAGGTCCGCGATGCAGCGCCATTTGAACAAAGCGTACAAGCGCTTCAGCCAAGGTTGGGACGCGCTGCAGTGATCGCCGGCCGCGCGCCTTATTCAGAGGTTCCTCAGGTCATGAATGGGAAAGGAGAGTCCGCCATGCTTGCTTGCCGCATCCACGCCAAGGAGGATCTGCGCATCGAAGCCTCCGAAACACCTTCGGTCGGACCGGGCGAAGTGCTCGTTCGACTCGGCGCCGGCGGCATCTGCGGCTCGGACCTGCACTACTACTTCGAGGGTCGCAACGGCAGCTTCGTCATCCGCGAGCCTTTGATCCCGGGTCATGAGGCCTCGGGCGTGGTCTCGGCCATCGGCGCCGGGGTGACGCGCGTCAAGGCGGGTGACAAAGTGGCCATCAGTCCATCGCATGCCTGTGGCCGTTGCGATTACTGTCGCGAAGGCCGCGAGCAGTTGTGCACGTCGATGAAATTCCTGGGCAGTGCGAGCCTTTTCCCTCATGTGCAGGGCATGTTCCAGGAATTCTTTGTCATGGGCGAGCGCCAGTGCTACGCGGTGACCGGCGATATATCGCTCGGGGAGCTCGCATTCGCCGAGCCACTGGCGGTCGCGTTGCACGCGATCCACCGCGGCCTGGATCTGCTCGGCAAATCGGTGCTGATCACCGGCGCGGGCACGATCGGCTGTCTCACGGTCATGGCCGCTCGCCTTGCAGGTGCTGCGAGCATCACCGTCAGCGACATTCTCGACCGCCCGCTTGCCAAGGCGCGCGAGGTCGGG
>JANXZT010000103.1 GCA_025355395.1 Betaproteobacteria bacterium | reverse complement strand
GGTGAGCTCGATCTGGCTGGTGAGCCCATTTTGAATGCCCTTGCGCACCATCGCGCGCTGCTTGCGCGGGATGGCAAGCATGTTCGCCTCCACCTCCGGCAGAATCGGCTTGCGGAAGGTGCAATACAGATCCTGTGTCGGCCAATCCGGGTGCCGCGGCGCGACGTTGCGCAGTTCGAGATGTCCGACGCAAAGGCGCGCCGCGAGGGCTTGCGCCTCCGTCTCGAGCGCGTCCCCCGCCTCGGCAGTGAGCGACGCGACGCCGCCGTAGACCGCGAACGGCAGCGAGACCAGGGAATTACCGAATAGCCGGCTGTTCACGTGGGCGAGCGGCAGCACCCCTTCGATTGACCCCCCGCGCTCGGCGTACAGAAAGTAGGTGTGGTGACCAAACACACCGGCAATCACGTCCTGCCAACCGGCGCGGTGGAAAAAAGTTGCATTGGGACACGCCATGACGAAGGCATCCCAGCGCGCGGCCCCGGCGGCATCGCCCAGGGCGAGCGAACCGACGCGCAGGCTTGCATTTGCCGATACTGCTGCGAATTCGGTGGATGAATGATTCATGCGAGAGGGGTTCGTTCGGAATCTGCATGCATTTGCGTGATCCTCAGCAAGATGACGCAGCGCGGCACGTCAGGACCGCAGCAGTGATGAAATACAGCGCTTGTTGCCTTCGCGCAGAGCAATACCATTCCGAAGCAATGAGCATGCCGCCGGTGACACCGGGCCTGGAAACAGCATCGCCCAATGGACCGTCAGCTACATTGGCCGATTGCGGCGTCCGCAAGTCAATGCACTGGAGACTTGAGGAACACCTTGTCGACCCGCCCCCACGCAAAATCACCGAGAAGCCGGCGCAGCCGCTGCTCGGTACGCCCCAGATTCAGATAATGCCGAAAACGGGTCTTCGCATCGACGTCCGGAACACGCGGCTGATCGAAGTCGAGCTCCCAGGGGTGAAAATAAAAGTTTGCCGGCTCGCCGTCGACACGATTGACGCGCCGCAATAGCCATTTCGACATTGCGTACGGCAGGAGCCTGAAGTACCCACCCCCTCCCGCGGGCCAGTTGCGGTCGAAAAGGCGCATCGTCGTAACCGGCACCTCCATCAACGCCGGGCGCACCTGATGGGCAAAACGCGGCGAATCGGGCATCCCGTAGTGATCGTGCCGGATCGGATAAACGCTCGAGCTATAGGAATACCCGGCGCGCTCGATGCAGTCGAAAGCCCACTGATTCTGATCGTTGATCGAAAAGCTGGGTGCACGGTAACCCTTCACCTGTTGCCCCGACAAGTCCTCGAGCACGATCTTGGCGAGCTGAATGTCGGCGAGAAACAGCTCTTCCGATTGCTCATTCGCGCGATGATGACCGAAGCCGTGACTTGCGAGCTCGTGCCCATTGGCGACGATCTGCCGCACCACCTGCGGGTAGCGTTCGGCGATCCAGCCAAGGGTGAAGAATGTCGCATTGACACCATGCTCCGCCAGGATGCCCATGATCAAGTCCATGTTCCGCTCGATCCGGCACTCCCGCGTATCCCATTCACTGCGGGCGATGTAGGGGGCGAAAGCCGACACCTGGAAGTAATCCTCCACATCGATCGTCAGCGCGTTGACCTTGGACGTCCGTACTGCGTTGACTGGCGCGCTCATGGCGCCACCCGCGCGCGATCGGCGAGAAAGCGTCCGAGATCGCTCGCGATCCGCTCCCCGGCCCGCCCATCCCAACCTTCGGGAACGCGACCCTGCTTGCCGCCCCCGACCATGAGGTCGTCGAACGCGCCGAGAATGGCATCACGGTCGCGGCCGACCAGGGTGTTGGTCCCGCTTTCGACGGTGATCGGGCGCTCGGTATTTTCCCGCAACGTGAGGCACGGCACACCCAGTGCCGTGGTCTCTTCCTGCATGCCGCCGGAGTCGGTGAACACCACTTTGGCACTTGTCATGAGGCCGACCATCTCCAGGTAACCCTGCGGCGGTAGCAGAACCAATCCGTGTTGGGCGAGCACCTCCGTGAGCCCGGCCCGTTCGATGGCACTTCTGGTACGCGGATGAACCG
>JANXZT010000035.1 GCA_025355395.1 Betaproteobacteria bacterium | reverse complement strand
GACCGAAGCCGGCGGGGTCATGGTGGGCATGAAATCCGCGCAAGAAGTCGAGCACGCCGACGATCACTTCCTGGCCGCCTTTGAGCATCTGCTGCACCTGCACGCCGAGGAGCTTCGCCTTCGCGTCGTATTGCCGCGCATTGGCCATGATCGTGTCGAAGGCGTGCTCGACTTCTTGCGCGGATTTCATGCCCACCATGACCCCGCCGGCTTCGGTCTTGTGCAGGATCTCGGGCGAGACGATCTTCAGCACGACCGGAAAACCCATGCCGGCTGCGAGCTTCACGGCGTCGGCACGGTTGGTGGCGACACCTTCGCGGGGAACCGGAATGCCGTAGGCGTCGCAAACGAGCTTGCCTTCAGGGGCCGTCAACGAATCGCGTCCATCCGCCTTCACCTGATCGAGAATTTTCCGGACTGCTGTCTTGTCGTGCGCCATTGTTCTTTCCTTCAGTTAATTGAATCGGTGAATCGGGGACAGACCACGTTTTCAGTTGAGGTGCCGAAGCACAAAACTCCCAGGACGGAAAACGTGGTCTGTCCCCGGTTATCCGGTTATCCCTGTCCGCCACCAAAGCTCGTCTGCGCCAGGACCACGCCACCGGCGTGTACCCGGACTGCGCAATACTTGAACTCCGGAATCTTGCCGACGGGATCGAGCGCTTGGTTGGTGAGCATGTTTGCGGCCGCCTCGTAAAAGCAGAATGGAATGAATACCGCGCCCGGGGGCGTGCCATCGTCGGCGCGGGCATAGAGCGCAATGCTGCCGCGACGCGATTGGACGGTGATCACCTCGCCGGGTGCCACGCCCAGTGCATTGAGGTCGCTGGAATGGAGCGAAGCCACGGGTTCGGGCTCGATGGCATCGAGCACCTTGGCCCGCCGGGTCATGCTGCCGGTGTGCCAATGCTCGAGTTGCCGGCCCGTGATGAGCACCATCGGGTATTGCGCATCGGGACGCTCGTCGGCGGAAATGAGATCCGCGGGCACGAGGCGCGCACGGTGGCTCGGCGTCGGGAAATCCTCGGTGAACACCACGCGATCACCGGGGTCGCCTTCCTGGACGCACGGATAGGTCACGGCGGATTCCGCTTCCAGGCGCTCCCACGTAATGCCGGCGATGGAGGGCATCGCCTTGCGCATCTCGTTGAACACTTCCGATGGATGCAAGTAATTCCAATCGAGGCCCATGCGCCGCGCGATCTCCTGGATGATCCAGAGATCCGGCTTCGCATCCCCCGGTGCGTCGAGCGCTTTGCGGCCAAGTTGCACCAGCCGGTCGGTGTTGGTGAACGTCCCGATTTTTTCCGGGAACGCGGTCGCCGGCAAAACCACGTCGGCAAGGTAGGCGGTCTCCGTCAGGAAAATGTCCTGCACCACGAGACAATCCAGCGCCGCGAGGGCCGCGCGAGCGTGATGGACGTTCGGATCCGACATCGCCGGATTCTCGCCCATGATGTACATCCCGCGGATGTCGCCGGCGTGCACGGCATCCATGATCTCGACCACCGTGAGGCCGGGCTCGGGATCGAGCTTCGTGTTCCAAAGCTTTTCGAAGTGCGCCAGCGCCGCCGGATTGTCGACGCGCTGGTAGTCCGGAAACACCATCGGGATCAATCCCGAGTCCGACGCACCCTGCACGTTGTTCTGGCCCCGCAGGGGATGGAGGCCCGTACCGGGGCGGCCGATCTGGCCGGTGATCATCGACAACGCGATGAGGCAGCGGGCGTTGTCCGTGCCGTGCACATGCTGGGAAATGCCCATCCCCCACAGGATCATCGATCCTTTCGAGGTGGCAAACATGCGCGCGACTTCCCGGATGGTTTCCGCCGGAACCCCGCACAGCGGCGCCATGGCTTCGGCGCTGTAGCCCTCGACGTTCTTGCGCAGGGCATCGAAGCCATTGGTGCGCTCGGCAACGAACTGCTGGTCGACGAGGCCTTCGGCGACGATGGTATGCATCATCGCGTTCAGCAATGCCACATCGGTATCGGCGTTGAACTGGAGGTAGTGCGTGGCATAGCGCGCAAGCTCTGAGCGCCGCGGATCGGCGACGATGAGCCGCGTGCCCTGCTTTATCGCGTTCTTGATCCAGGTGGCCGCCACCGGATGATTGACGGTCGGATTGGCGCCGATAAGGAACACGACGTCGGCCTGCATCACATCCATCACCGGATTGGAGACCGCGCCGGAGCCGATGCCTTCCATCAGCGCCGCCACGCTCGATGCATGGCAAAGGCGCGTGCAATGATCGACGTTGTTGCTGCCAAAGCCCGTGCGCACTAGCTTCTGGAAGAGATAAGCCTCTTCGTTGCTGCCCTTGGCCGAGCCAAAGCCGGCCAGCGACCTGACGCCGCGGGTGTCGCGAATGTTGGAGAGCCCGCCTCCGGCAAGTGCGAGCGCCTCGTCCCAACTCGCCTCGCGAAACACCTTCATTACATCATCCGGGTCCATGGTGAAGTCGGCCGACTTCGCCATGCCTTCGCGCCGCACCAGGGGCGTCGTGAGCCGCTGGCGATGGTGCACATAATCGAAGCCGTAGCGTCCTTTGACACACAGCCGGCCGTGATTGGCGGGGCCATCGCGGCCTTCGACCCGCAGGATCTTGTTGTCCTTGACGTGGTAGGTGAGCTGGCAACCCACACCGCAATACGGACACAAGGAATCGACCGTCTTGTCCGCAACTACAAGCCCCACCCCTCGCGCCGGCATGAGCGCGCCGGTCGGGCAGGCTTGCACGCATTCGCCGCAGGCCACACAGGTGCTCGTTCCCATGGGGTCGTCGAGGTCGAAGACCGGGACCGAATGCTCGCCGCGATACGCAAAGCCGATCACGTCGTTGACCTGCAACTCGCGGCAGGCACGCACGCAACGGGTGCACTGGATGCACGCGTCGAGATTGACCGCGATCGCCGGATGCGACAGATCCGCATTCGGCGACAAGCGGGGCAAAAAGCGCGGCGTGCGCACCTCGAGCTCATGCAGCCAATGCTCGAGCTCCGAATCGAGCTTGTACGCGCGCGCCGGCATGTCGGATTGCAGGAGCTCCAGCACCATTCGCTGCGAATGCATCGCGCGGGCGCTCACACTCGACACCGTCATGCCGGCCTGTGGCGCGCGGCAGCATGAAGCCGCGAGGGTGCGCTCGCCTTCGATCTCGACCATGCAGGCGCGGCAATTGCCGTCGGGGCGCATGTTTTCCGCGTAGCAAAGGTGCGGAATATCCACGCCGTGCCGCTTCGCCGTCTGGATGATGGTTTCATTCGGGTGCGCGGCGACGGGCTTGCCGTTCAGCATGAACGCGATCTGTTGCTGTTCCGCGGCAATGTCGGTCATTGAATTCATTTCCACATCCCTGATGCGAACACGTGACAAGCCTCGATCGTCATTCCCGCGAACGCGGGGATCCATCTTGACTTTAAATGGGACTCTTCATTGAGCCCGAAAAATGAATTCCCGCCTTCGCGGGAATGACAGAAATCTGTCATCCGATGCAGTCTTGTGATGCGGCGGAGTCTGGTCATGCTTTGCGTAATCCTCAACACGATATCAGACGATCTCGTGCGGAAAATACTTGATTACACAACGAATCGGATTGGGCGCCGCCTGCCCCAGGCCGCAGATCGATGCATCCGCCATGGCCTGCGCGAGTTCCTCCAGCAACGGCGCGTCCCAGCGCGGCTCGGCGAGCAGATGAACGGCCTTGGCGGTGCCGACACGGCACGGTGTGCATTTGCCGCAGGATTCGTCGGCGAAAAACTTCATCACGTTCAATGCGGCGTCCCGCGCCCGGTCATGTTGGGAAAGAATCATGACCGCCGCCGATCCGATGAAGCATCCATGCGCGTTGAGAGTGTCGAAATCGAGCGGGATGTCGTCCATGCTCGCAGGCAGGATGCCACCAGACGCCCCGCCCGGCAGATAGGCGTACAGTGTGTGCCCGGGCAACATGCCCCCACAATATTCATCGATGAGCTCACGCAGCGTGATGCCGGCCGGCGCGAGGTGTACGCCGGGTTGCTGCACCCGACCGGAGACCGAAAATGAGCGAAGGCCCTTGCGTGCATGCCGGCCCTGGTCCGCAAACCATTGCGCCCCTTTTTCCAGGATGTCTCTGACCCAATACAGCGTTTCCATATTGTGCTCGAGCGTCGGACGCCCGAACAGGCCCACTTGCGCGACATAGGGCGGACGCAGCCGCGGCATGCCGCGCTTGCCTTCGATCGATTCGATCATCGCGGACTCTTCGCCGCAGATGTACGCACCTGCGCCGCGCCGCAGATGGATCACCGGCAATGCGCAGGGAGCCGCCGCGTTGAGCGCGGCCAATTCCGATTCGAGGATTTCGCGGCAACCCGCGTATTCGTCGCGCAGATAGACGTAGATTTCCGACACGTCGGCGGCCCACGCCGCAATCAGCATGCCTTCGAGGAAACGATGCGGATCGCGCTCGAGATAATAGCGATCCTTGAAGGTGCCGGGTTCTCCCTCATCGATGTTGACGGCCAGGAGGCGCGGCCCGGGCTCGGCGCGCACGATGCGCCATTTGCGCCCAGTGGGAAACCCCGCCCCGCCCAGGCCACGCAAGCCGGAATGCTCCATTGCAGCAACAACGTCTTCCAGCGGCCTCTGACCCGAGACGCAATCGATCAACAGCCGATAGCCGCCTTGCGCGCGATACTGCGCATAATTCGCGTACGGCGTTACCGGCGCACGCACCGCGCCACTCGTCACCGCGGCCGCCACGCGCTGAATATTCGCCTGGTCGATGGGATTGCGGCCGACCACCACGACCGGGGCGGCATCACAGCGTCCCACGCACGGCGCCGGCAGCACCCGCACTTCTTGACCGAGCACATCGGGGAGGGCCCGCAGCAGCTCGTTCGCGCCCGCCATCGCGCATGACAGCGAATCGCACACCCGCACGGTCAGCGGCGGCGGCGGTTGCTCGCCTTCCTTCAACACATCGAAGTGGTGGTAGAACGTGGCCACTTCATAGACCTCCGTCATCGGCAGGCGCATCTCGGCGGCAAGGGCCACGAGATGCCTCGCAGAAAGATGGCCGTGGGCGTCCTGAATCCGGTGAAGATGCTCGATCAGAAGATCGCGCCGGCGCGGCGCATCGCCAAGCAGCGCGCGCACGTCCTCCGCCGCCGCCGGGTCCACGATGCGGCCCTTCGGCGTCGATCGCATTCCCGAGCCCTTGCGGCGTCCGGTCGCGGCGATCGGAATAACGCCCTGCGTTGAACCCATGGAAGACTTCACGAATCCCTCTTGACGCGGTTGCGCGCGTCGCCGGCTGGCGCTTTCACCGCGTTGTGCCAATCACGCCGAAACCTTTTTCGGCGCGTCCTTGGAAAATGCACCCGCCTCCCGCATCCGCGCTATCTCGCCATCGGTAATTCCGAGCACTTCCCGCAGGACTTCATCGGTATGCTCACCCAGCGTCGGCGAGCGCTTGATCACCGCCGGCGAGTCGGAGAGCTTGATCGGCATGCCCACGTTGTGCCACGTGCCACGTTGCGGATGATCGAGCTCGACATACATGTTACGCAGCTTGACGTGCTCGTCGTTGGCGAGATCCTCGGTGCTCATGATCGGCCCGCAGGGTACGTCAAGCTCGTTCAGGATTTCCATGAACTCGCGCTTGGTGTACTTGAGCGCGAGCTCGCCGATCAGCTCCCACATGTCGTTCTGATGGTGGCGCCGCTCGGCGATGGTTGCAAACCGCGGATCATCGACGAGATCAGGCAACCCAAGCTCGCGGCCGATGCGCTCTCCCAGTGCCTTCCACACGACCTCCTGCACGACGATATAGATGAAGTCATTCGGTCCGCCGGGCTTGCAGCGGATGGCATTGCCGAGTTGCCCGCCTCCCGAGTCGTTGCCCGCCCGAGGCACTGCGCCCATGCCCTGATGGGTGCCCACCGAGTATTCGGCGAGCGGACCGCGGGAAAGGCGCTGGTGATCGCGGAATTTGACACGACACAGGTTCATCACCGCGTCCATCATTGCGACCTCGACGTACTGGCCTTTGCCGGAGGTATGCCGCTGCTGCAACGCGGCCAGAAGCCCGATGACAAGATGTAATCCGGTACCGGAGTCACCGATCTGCGCGCCGGTGACGAACGGCGGGCCCTCGGGCACGCCGGTCGTGCTCATCGCCCCCCCCATGGCCTGCGCTACATTCTCGTACGCCTTGAAATTGGAGTAGGGCCCGCTCGAGCCAAAGCCCTTGATCGAGCCCATGATGATGCGCGGATTGATTTCGCGAATCTTCTCCCATGTGAATCCGAAGCGATCGAGCACGCCGGGCCCGAAATTCTCCATCACGATGTCGCACTTCTTCAGGAGTGCGACAAAGACCTCTTTCCCGGTCGCGTTCTTCATGTTCACCACGATCGAGCGCTTGTTGCAGTTCAGCATCGTGAAGTAGAGGCTGTCCGCGTTGGGCACGTCGCGAAGCTGTCCACGCGTGGCGTCCCCCACCGGCGGCTCGAGCTTGATCACGTCGGCCCCCATCCATGCCATGAGCTGCGTCGCGGTCGGCCCGGCCTGGACGTGCGTCATGTCGAGAATGCGAACACCCGACAATGCCTGGTTCATCTTTTCTCCTCGTTCATTATGCACGGCGCGCATCACCGATGCCTCTACCGTACGGAATGCGTGGCCTGTGCGCCTTTGCTGATTGCTGATTGCTGAATGCTGACTACTTGTACATCGTCTGGTTGGTCGTTCCCGATGAATACACATCACGATTGATGACCACATCCACCAGCGCCGGCTTGCCGGAATCGCGTGCCTTTTCCATCGCCGGCCGGATATCTTCGGGCCGGGTCACGCGAATGCCGAACCCACCCATCGCCTCGGCCAGCCGGTCGAAGCGCACGTCACCCACGACATTTCCGATATCACCGCGGCCCGGATATTTGCGCTCCTGCCCGAACCGGATCTGGTTCCACGAGGAGTTATTGCCGACGACGCCCACGAATGGCAGCTTGCGGTGCACCGCCGTCAGGAAATCGAACCCGGTCAAGGTGAACGAGCAGTCGCCGAACAGCACCACCACGTCGCGCTCGGGTTGCGCGAGCTTCGAGGCAATCGCGAAACCGGACCCGACGCCAAGCGTTCCCAGCGGACCGGGATCCATCCAGCCACCCGGCTTTTGCGGCTTCACCACCGAACCCGAGAACGTGACAATGTCGCCACCATCGCCGATATAGACCGTGTCCTCCAGCAGGAATTCGTTGATCTCGTGCACTAGGCGAACCGGGTGGATCGGAGTCTCGTTGGCAGCGATGATCTTGTCGTTCTTGCCTTGGGCGCGCGCCTCGTCCTCGCGCAGCATCCTGATGAAGGGATCGTGCTTGCCGCCGGTGTCGCCCTTCGAGCCTTCGCACATCGCCATCAGGATGGTGCGCAGATTGCCGACCAGTCCGAAATCGAAGTCGCGGTTATGGCCAACATTGTTGTAGTCCAGGTCCATGATGACGATCTTGGCATTGGGGTTCAACCGCCGGCCATAGCCCATCCGAAAATCGAGTGGCGTGCCGGCAAGCAGGATGACGTCGGCATTGTCGAACGCGGTCTTGCGGCTGGGCATGAAGTTGTACGGATGATTGCGCGGCAGAGTCCCCCGCGCCGAGCCGTTGACATAGATCGGAACATTGAACTGACGCGAGAACTTGTCGATGGCGTCGTGTGCGCGGCAGGTGCGCGCCTGTGTACCGAACAGCGCCACCGGGCGCTCGGCGCGGGCGATCAGCTCGGCCACTTCCGCCACGATGTTGGGGTCGCCGATGAAATCCGGAATTGAGCCATTTTTGCCGCGCACCCGGAAATTTTTCGGATAGCGAACCTTGGTCGCATCGACCTTGCCGTCCATGACGTCGTGCGGAATCTCGAGAAAGCCCGGTCCCGGCGCGCCGTTGTACATGGCGCGCAAACCGATGCCCATCATCTCGGCTACCCGATCGGTCGTCATCACCATCGATGCGAATTTGGTGATCGGGCTCATCATCTCGCTGTGGCGCAATTCCTGCAGCCCACCCATGCGGTATTGCTTCAACGGTGAGTTGCCGCCGATGAGAAGCATCGGGCTTTCGGCGCGAAACGCATTCGCGACCCCGGTCACCGCATCCGTGGTGCCGGGGCCGGCGGTCACGATGGCGCAGCCTAAGCCGGTGATGCGCGCATAGGCGTCGGCGGCGTGGGCAGCAACCTGCTCGTGGCGCACATCGATGATCTCGATGCCTTCGTCGATGCACCCGTTGTAGGTGTCGACGATATGACCGCCGGAGATGGTGAAGATGTGCTTGATCCCCTCCTGCTTCAGCATCTTGGCGACGATCTGGCCGCCGCTGATCATTTGCGGGGAGGGCTCTGTCGCGGCTGGGGTGGTACGAACTGCGGTTGCGGTTTCCATATGGATCTCCTGATTGATGGGTGCCGGGTCGACGAAGTGGAATCCGGCACCGCTACGAACGTGTTCTAACCCGCGGTTGGCCGGCGGCGCGCAAGGGAACCTTAGAGTCAAAGCGGCGCCTTATCCGCCACACGCGTTGGATGATCAGCGGTGCTGCCAAAGCACCTGAACAACGAGAACCAAGGCCATCAGCCAGAGCACTGTGCGCAGCAGTCCTTGAAATACTTCCGGCCGGATCCGGCTTTGGATTCGCACGCCAATCACCAGCACAGCGATCGAGATGATGGTGAGCGGCAGCGTCTCCACCAGCGTCGAAAGGCCGACCTGTCCGGAAATGCCGAAAGTGATGGCCTGGGTCGAGCGGCCGACCAGAAAACAGAGGTTCAGGATCTGCGTCATAGCTACGGGAGCAAGACCCAGGGCCATGAAGTAGATGATCAACGGCGGCAACGCCACGTTCACCGTGCCGGACAGAAACCCCGCGAGCAGTCCGAACCCCGCGCCGGATACATGCGGGTGGCGGTGCAGCCAAGACCAATCGAGTCCCCGAAAACGTTTTTGCTCCAGGTACACCACGATCATCGCGGCAAGCAGGAGCTTGATCGGACCGGGATCGGTCACGATCAGCACCCGCGTACCGATCACGGTGCCGAGGAGGACATAGATCGCCATCGGCCAATATCGCGCGATGCTCTGCCGCCAGTCGCCCCCGCGGAACGTGCTGATCAGATTCACGGCGAGATTGGGAAACAGCGTGACGAGCACTGCCGTCTGCACGTCGGTCATCAGCGCGACCATCGGGGTCGAGATCACCGGAAACCCGAACCCCAGCGTTCCATGCGCCAGCGCCGCGACAACCAGGACTGCGATCAAGAATACGAGCGAAGGCCACCCCAGTAACGTGTCGACGGCTACCATGATGAGACGTTAGGAAAACCGGTCGACGTAACGACGACGACATGATCTCGGCAGAAACGAAAGACATGAGAAGCAAGGATCTGCGACCGCGTGCATGTACTTTTTCATTCGGATAACGGAACTTCGGCCGGCTATGGAGCGGCCGGCCGAAGCGGGTCTGTTGCTGCAATAGCAGGGTGTTAAGCGGCCTGCGGTGCGGGTTGGATCCCGGTCTGGCGAAGGCTGTTCTCAATCACTGCGCGCCGCATTGGCCGCAGCACGAACCAGGCGAGCAGCGCCGCGATGATGTTGAGCGCCGCGGCCACTATGAATACCGCGTGCCAATTGCCGGTGGCCGCGACGAGCACGCTCGACAGAGGGACCAGCAGCGACGCGGTTCCCTTGGCCGTGTAGAGCAAGCCGGCATTTGCGGCAGCGAATTTGGTGCCGAACGTGTCGGCATTCGTCGAGGGAAAAAGACTATAAATTTCGCCCCACGCGAAGAACACGAGTCCACTCAACAGGACAAACGCTACCGGACTGGTACCGAACTGGTAGAGCGCCATGATGCCAATGCCTTCTGTCAGGAAAGCGATGAGCATCGTTTTTTCCCGGCCGATATGGTCGGAGACCCATCCGAAGAACGGCCGGCAGATGCCGTTCAGGACGCGGTCGATCGTGAGCGCAAAAGTCAGGGCCGGCAAGGTAAGAC
>JANXZT010000553.1 GCA_025355395.1 Betaproteobacteria bacterium | reverse complement strand
GCATGCGTGTTCCCTCCGTCGATCTCCGGTTCCATCCGCACGGTGCTCAAGTGGCAGCTCTTTGCAACGGCCGCGTTGGCCGCTGTGGCGGGACTCATCGCCGGAGTGCATGGCGCCCTGTCGGCAGTCCTGGGCGGCGTGATCAACATGTGCGCCAGTGTGATCTACGGGGTGCTCCTCGCAGTGGGAACAGGCGGCGGGAAAGCGCGGGGTGCGCACATTGCGCTGATCGCCATGTTTCGGGCCGAGGCAGGCAAGGTTCTGGCGATCATGGGCGGGTTGTGGCTGACGCTCACGATGTACGGGGACATCATTCCGGCGGCTTTTTTCAGCGCTTTCGTGATCACGGTGGTCGCCTTCAGCATGGCTTTTTTTGTCCGCGGTTAACAAGACAGCAGGGACGAGGCGATGGTCGCCGAAGAAACTGAGCTCACCCCCACGTCGTACATCCAGCACCACTTGACGTTTTTCACGCGGACGGTGAATGACGGTGCCGGGTTCTGGACGATCAATGTCGACACCCTGGTCACCACGATGGTGATCGCCGTGCTCGCGTTCGGATTCCTGTGGCTCATCACTCGCAAGTCGACGGCCGGTGTGCCGTCAAGGGTGCAGGCGTTTGTCGAGCTGACGTTCGACTTCGTCAACGAGCAGGTAAAAGGCATCTATCACGGCGAGAGCAGGATCGTGGCGCCGATCGCCCTCACCACCTTCGTGCTCACCCTCTTCCTGAACGCGATGGACTTCCTGCCCGTCGACATCATGTCCCACGGCTTCGAAGCGCTGGGGTTCCATAACTGGCGGCCGGTGCCCACCGCGGACGTCAACACCACGTTTGCGCTCGCGCTGTCGGTATTCGCCATGATGATTTACTACAGCATCAAGGTGAAGGGACTCGGCGGCTGGATCCACGAGCTTTTCTGCGCACCGTTCGGCGCGCACCCCCTCCTGTGGCCCGCCAACCTGCTGTTCAACGCCGTCGAATACCTCTCCAAGCCGCTTTCGCACAGCCTGCGCCTGTTCGGCAACATGTATGCGGGGGAAATCATTTTCATGCTGCTCGGCCTGTGGGCCGCGACCGGTGTGGTCGGCGCCGTCCTGGGCGGCGTGCTCCATCTGGGCTGGTCGATCTTCCACATCCTGATCGTCGGGCTGCAGGCGTACATCTTCATGATGCTGACCATCGTGTACATCTCCATGGCGCACGAAGGTCACTGAATCCCGTTCCATTTTTATTCGATCGTCCAACCGTTCAAGAAAGGGACAATAAATGGACAAGTTGCAAATGATGGCGATGATCCAGGCCTACACCGGCATCGGGATCGGTCTCATGATCGGCCTGGGCGCGCTCGGTGCGTGCGTGGGCGTAGGGATCATGTGCTCACGCTTCCTCGAGGGCGCCGCCCGCCAGCCGGAGCTCATTCCACAGCTGCAGGCGAAGGTATTCCTGCTGCTCGGGCTGATCGACGCCTCGTTCATCATCGGCGTGGGCCTCGCGATGCTCTTCGCATTCGGCAACCCGCTCCTCGCTGTCGTCCGCTGACGTACGATTCGTCGCGCCTCGAGGCAGACCGCCCGGGCGCGCATGGCAAAGGCTCCAGAGGCACAAGATGAACATCAACCTGACGCTGGTCATGCAGGCCGTGGCCTTCTTCGCTTTCATCTGGTTTTGCGCCAGGTTCATCTGGCCGCCATTGATGCAGGCCATCGAGACGCGGCAGAAGCAGATTGCCGAAGGGCTCGCCGCCGGCGAGGCCGGCAAGAAGAGCCTCGCCACCACCGAAAAGCGGATTGCCGAGATGCTGACCGAGGCGAAGAGCCGATCGTCCGAGATCATCGCGCAGGGCGACAAGCTCAAGACCGAGACCATAGAGGCCGCCAAGTCCGAAGCGAAGGCCGAAGGCGAACGCATCGTCGCGGCGGCCAAGGCCGAGATCGAGCAGGAAGTGGCGCGTGCCAAGGAATCATTGCGTAACCAGGTGGCCGATCTGGCGGTTGCCGGCGCACGCCAGATTCTGCAGCGCGAAGTCGATCCCAAAGCCCACGCTGATCTGCTCGCAGCCATCCAGAAGCAGTTCTGACGCGATTCCGCCATGGCCGAGCTCATCACCATTGCCAGGCCCTACGCGGAGGCCGCGTTTCGCTTGGCGCGCGACGAAAATGCCCTTCCGGCATGGAGCGACATGCTGCGCTTCATGGCGTCAGTAATCGCCGATCCGCAAATCGCCCGTGCGCTCGACAATCCGAAGCTTGGCACCGCCGAAAAGGAAGCATTGCTGCTGTCGGTGGCCGGTGATCGGCTCTCGACGCTGGGTCGCAACTTTTTGCGGGTGCTGATCGAAGCCGATCGCGCCACCCTGCTGCCGCAGATCGCGGGGCTTTTCGCGACCCTCAAGGCCGGCGCCGAAGGGCTGGCCAAGGCAACGATCGACACCGCATTTCCGTTGGACGAAACGCAACTGCGCTCGCTTACGGCAGCCCTGGAACAGCGGTTCGGCAAGAAAATCGAAGCAGTCGTCAACGTGGACCGCTCGCTCATTGGCGGGGTGTGCATTGCCGTGGGCGATACCGTCATCGATGGGTCGGTGAAGGCCAAGCTCGACGCCATGGCCGTAACGCTCCGCGCATAGATCATTTACCGGGAATGCCGGCTTCGATGCCGGTGCAACGCGAGGGACTTTTCATGCAGTTGAATCCGTCGGAAATCAGCGAACTCATCAAGAGCAAGATCGAGAACATGGATACCGGCGCGCAAGCCCGGACCCAGGGGACGGTCGTGTCGGTCACGGACGGCATCTGTCGCGTGCACGGCCTCTCCGACGCCATGGCGGGCGAGATGCTCGAATTCCCCGGCAATACGTTCGGCCTGGCGTTGAACCTCGAGCGCGACTCGGTGGGCTCCGTAGTGCTCGGCGCGTACGAGCACATTACCGAAGGCGATACAGTCAAATGCACCGGCCGCATTCTGGATGTGCCGGTCGGCCCGGAGCTCATCGGCCGGGTGGTGAATTCCCTCGGCCAGCCGATCGATGGCAAAGGCCCGGTCAATGCCAGGTTGACCGACGTGATCGAAAAGGTCGCGCCGGGCGTGATCTGGCGCAAAAGCGTGTCGCAACCGGTGCAAACGGGGCTCAAGTCCATCGACGCGATGGTACCGATCGGCCGCGGCCAGCGCGAGCTCATCATCGGCGACCGCCAGACCGGCAAGACCGCGGTGGCGGTGGACACGATCATCAATCAGAAGGGCAAGGAGCTCATCTGCATCTACGTCGCCATCGGGCAGAAAGCATCCACGATCGTGAACGTCGTGCGCAAGCTCGAAGAGCACGGCGCGATGGCCTACACCATCGTGGTCGCGGCGAGCGCGTCGGAGTCGGCCGCGATGCAGTACATCGCGCCGTACTCGGGCTGCACGATGGGCGAATACTTCCGCGACCGCGGGCAGGATGCGCTCATTATTTATGACGATCTCACCAAGCAGGCGTGGGCCTATCGCCAGGTGTCGCTGCTGCTGCGCCGTCCGCCGGGCCGCGAGGCTTATCCCGGTGACGTGTTCTACCTGCATTCGCGGCTCCTCGAGCGCGCCGCGCGGGTGAACGAGGAATACGTCGAGCGATTCACCAAGGGCGAGGTCAAGGGACGCACCGGGTCGCTGACGGCGTTGCCGGTGATCGAGACGCAAGCCGGTGACGTGAGCGCCTTCGTGCCGACCAACGTGATCTCGATTACCGATGGCCAGATCTTCCTCGAAACGAGCCTTTTCAATGCCGGCATCCGGCCCGCGATCAACGCCGGTATCTCGGTGTCACGGGTAGGCGGCAACGCGCAGACCAAGATCATCAAGAAGCTCTCGGGCGGGATCCGCACCGACCTCGCGCAGTACCGCGAGCTTGCGGCGTTTGCGCAGTTCGCCTCCGATCTCGATGCCACCACCCGCAAGCAGCTCGACCGCGGCCGCATGGTCACGGAGCTCATGAAACAGGTGCAGTACCAGCCGCTGCAGGTCAACGAAATGGCGCTGACGCTTTTTGGCGTGGCGCGGGGCTTTTACGACGATGTTCCGGTGGAGAAGGCGCTGGCCTTCGAGAGCGCGCTCCGTGCGTACATGAAGAGCAAGTACGGCGCACTCATGGACCGCATGGAAAAGAACAAGGAAATGAGTGCCGACGACGAGAAGGAGCTTGCCGCGGCCATTGACGATTTCAAAAAGAACGGCGCCTATTAGGAACAGCAATGGCAGGTTCGAAAGAGATTCGCAACAAGATCAAGAGCGTGCAGAGCACGCGCAAGATCACCAAGGCCATGGAGATGGTTGCGGCTTCGAAGATGAAAAAGGCGCAGGAACGCATGCGCGCGTCGCGTCCGTACTTGATGCGCGCATTTCAGATTGCCATGCACATCGCCAAGGCCAATACCGAATACCGTCATCCGTTTCTGGCGCGGCGCGATGAGGTGCGCCGCGTGGGGGCGATCGTGGTGACCACCGACAAGGGGCTTTGTGGCGGGCTCAACACCAACGTGCTGCGGCTTGTCACCCAGCGGCACAAGGAGTGGCGCGCCGCCGGCCTCGAAGTCGACTATGTCGTCATCGGCGGTCGTGGACAAGGCTTTCTGCAGCGCCTCGGGGCTAACATCGTGTCGAGCGTGGTGCAGCTCGGCGACCGTCCGCAGATCGACCGGCTGGTGGGTGCGGTGAAAGTGCTCCTCGACAAGTACGTCGAAGGCACCGTCGACGAAGTGCACATCTATTACACGACATTCATCAACACCATGCGCCAGGAAGCGCGGCACGGCCTGATGCTGCCGATCCCGGAGGAGTTTCAGGCGCCCACCGGCGAGATCAAGGCGACGGAAATCGCGGCGGGCTCGTGGGATTACATCTACGAGCCGGATGCGCGCGAGCTCCTCGACGGCATGTTGCGCCGTTATGCCGAGGCGCTGGTCTTCCAGATGGTCAATGAAAATGCAGCCTCGGAGCAGTCGGCGCGCATGGTCGCGATGAAGGCGGCGTCCGACAACGCCGAGGACATCATCGAAGAGCTGCAGCTCATCTATAACAAGTCACGCCAAGCGGCGATCACCAAGGAATTGGCGGAGATCGTCGGCGGCGCGGCGGCGGTTTAATGGGGTCAGAGACGACTTTTCTTCTGGCCACATCGGCCTGATCGATCGCGACTGAAAAGTCGTCTCTGACCCCACTTTATCAGGACATCAACATGAAACAAGGAACGGTTGTTCAATGCATCGGCGCAGTGGTCGACGTCGAGTTTCCGCGCAACAACATGCCGCGGGTGTACGACGCGCTGGTGCTCGAGGCCGATGCCGGCAACACGCTGGTCGAGCAGGGTCTCACCTTCGAGGTGCAGCAACAACTTGGCGACGGCATCGTGCGCACGATTGCGATGGGCTCTTCCGACGGCCTGCGGCGCGGGATGAGTGTGCGCAACACCGGCGAGGGCATCAAGGTCCCGGTCGGCCCCGGCGTGCTCGGCCGGGTGATGGACGTGCTCGGCCGCCCCATCGACGAGCGCGGCCCTATCCAGGCCGACGAGTGGCGCACCATTCACCAGCCGGCGCCGAGATTCGACGAGCTGTCGCCTTCGGTGGAGCTCCTTGAAACCGGCATCAAGGTGATCGACCTCATCTGCCCGTTTGCCAAGGGCGGCAAGGTCGGCCTCTTCGGCGGCGCCGGCGTGGGCAAGACCGTGAACATGCTGGAGCTCATCAACAACATCGCAAAGCAGCATTCAGGGCTGTCGGTGTTCGCCGGCGTGGGCGAGCGCACGCGCGAAGGCAACGACTTCTATCACGAGATGTCGGAGGCGAAGGTCATCGTGCAGGAGAACCTTCCCGAGTCCAAGGTGGCGATGGTGTTCGGGCAGATGAACGAGCCTCCGGGCAATCGCCTGCGCGTGGCGCTGACGGGCCTGTCGATGGCCGAGCGCTTCCGCGACGAAGGCCGCGACATCCTGTTTTTTGTCGACAACATCTACCGCTTCACGCTCGCCGGAACCGAAGTGTCCGCACTGCTGGGCCGGATGCCTTCGGCAGTGGGTTATCAGCCTACGCTCGCCGAGGAGATGGGCCGCCTGCAGGAGCGCATCACGTCCACCAAGACCGGCTCCATCACGTCGATCCAGGCGGTGTACGTGCCCGCGGACGACCTGACCGACCCGTCGCCGGCCACGACGTTCGGCCACCTCGACGCGACGGTCGTGCTGTCGCGCGATATCGCGGCGCTGGGCATCTACCCCGCCGTGGATCCACTCGACTCGACCTCGCGCCAGATCGATCCGAACGTGGTGGGCGACGAGCATTACAATTGCACCCGCAAGGTGCAGGCGACGCTGCAGCGCTACAAGGAGCTGCGCGACATCATCGCCATACTGGGCATGGACGAACTCTCGCCCGACGACAAGCAGGCCGTTGCCCGCGCGCGAAAGATCCAGCGCTTCTTGTCGCAACCGTTCCATGTTGCCGAGGTGTTCACCGGTGCCCCCGGCAAATACGTGACCCTCAAGGACACGATCAAGGGCTTCAACATGATCGTCAACGGCGAGTGCGACCATATGCCGGAACAGGCGTTCTACATGGTGGGTGCCATCGAGGAAGCCATCGAAAAGGCCAAGTCGCTGCAGTAAACGCACGGGTGCGATCCTGACAGGAGCAAAACGGGAGCTACATGGCCAACACCATTCATGTCGACGTGGTCAGCGCGGAAGAGCAGATCTTCTCCGGCGAGGCCGAATTCGTGGTGCTGCCGGGCGTGCTTGGCGAGCTCGGCATCTATCCGCGACACACGCCGCTTCTCACCGAGATTCGCCCCGGCGCCGTGCGCATCAAGGTGG
>JANXZT010000550.1 GCA_025355395.1 Betaproteobacteria bacterium | reverse complement strand
AAACCTGGCCGTATCGGCGGCGATCAGGAGATCGCACATCATCGCGAGCTCGCAACCACCGCCAAGCGCGTAACCCGCGACTGCGGCAATCACCGGCTTCCTTGTCTTGCGCACGGCCTCCCAATCCTTGGTGATGTAATCGTCGGTGTAAACCTTCTGATAGTCCCACTCCGCCATCGCAGCAATGTCGGCGCCCGCCGCGAATGCCTTGTCGTTACCGGTGATCACGATGGCGCCGATGTCCGGGTCGGCGTCGAACTCCACCAACGCCTGGGCAAGCTCGCGCGCCAGGGCATCGTTCAATGCGTTCATGCGCTGCGGCCGATTGAGGCGGATGAGGCCGACGCGGTCGCGTCGCTCGACGAGGATGTGCTCAGGTGTCATGACAGCTCCATGGGTGGGATTCATTCTACGTGGCGGACCCGTCCGGGTGGCTGGCAACGTCTTCGCGCGCCGCCGCCATCGCCGCGCGCAACACCTCCGAATCGCCGATGTGATTGGCGAGCAGCAGGATCAGTCGCGCATTGACCAGCGCACTCTGCGCATCGGTCAGGCCGCGATGCGTCGCGATGAGCTCGTCGTAGAACTCATCGGAAGCACCAAGGTTAGGCTCGGTATTGAGCGTTGGCAAGATCACTTTCCTTCACGGTTGTCGTTCGCAGGCGCTCGCGCGTACGATCGCCGCAGAGACCGCGCTCGCATCGAACGATCGCCATCGGGCGCACACGATCTGGTCCGGGCGAAAGAGATAGCAGGTACCGGGCTTGCCGTCGTAACGGCGGGTGAGTAAGCCGGTCGTATCCGTGATGCCGCGACGCCCGCCGACGCGCAGCACGCTGCAGGAAAGCGGAGCGGAAGCCAGGGCGGCTTCGTCTTTCGCCGGGACGCCGTCGCCGAATACCAGCAGTGTAAAGACCTTGCCGAGGTAGGCGAGCAACCACTCCGCGTCCGGGGCGGTCACAGGCGAATCAACGGCCGGTGCCCCCGGCACCATCGCGCCTTCGAACGTTTCGCCCGGCCGATCGGACGTGTTGAGCGGCGATTCGACGTGAACGTAAGGTAGCGAAAGCCGGCCGCTGTTGACGAGCCTGCGCGCAAACGGATGCCGCTTGGCGAGTCCGAGCACCGCATCGCGAAAGGTGCGCGACACAGCGCTTTTGGGTGTGATGAAATCCGTCGAGCGCGTGGAGTTGAGCAGATTCTCATCGGCGGCCGCGCAGCGCTCGCTGTCGAAGGTGTCGAGCAGTCGCTCAGGGGCCAGACCTTTCATCACCAGGTCGAGCTTCCACACCAGGTTGTCGGTGTCCTGAAACCCGCTGTTGGCGCCACGCGCGCCGAACGGCGAGACGAGATGCGCCGCATCGCCCACGAACAGCACCCTGCCCTTGCGAAACCGCGGCATGCGCCGGCATTGGAACGTATACACGCTGGCCCATTCGATTTCGAACTGCGCGTCGGCCCCCAGCATCGCCCGCAGCCGCGGCAGGATGCGCTCGGGTTTTTTCTCTTCGTCGGGATCGGCTTCGCACCCAAGCTGGAAGTCGATGCGCCATACGTCGTCGGCCTGGCGATGCAGCAGCACCGACTGGTTGGGATGAAACGGTGGATCGAACCAGAACCAGCGCTCGGTCGGAAAATCCGATTGCATGTGAATGTCGGCGATCAGGAAGCGATCGCGGAACACTTGTCCTTCGCTTTCAAGACCGAGCATCGTGCGCACCGGGCTGCGCGCGCCGTCGGCGGCAATGAGCCAATCGCAGGAGGCGCTGTATTCGCCGTCGGGACACGCCACTCGCACCGTGACCTGTTGGTCGTGGACGTCGAGCCCGATCACCTTGTTCTTCCAGCGCACGCTCGCCGCCGGCAGTTGCTGCAGCCGGTGAACCAGGCACTCCTCGAGATGATATTGCTGCAAATTGACGAAGGCGGGATGGCAGTGGCCTGTTTCGGGCTGGAGATCGAATTGGTAGACAAGCTCATTGCGGTGGAAGACCTTGCCGACATTCCAGCGCACGCCCTTGCTGACGATCGGCTCCGCACACCCGAGGCGATCGAGGATTTCGAGGGCGCGCTTGGCGTAGCAGATGGCGCGCGAGCCGATGCTGACGGTATCTTCCTCGTCGAGCACCAGCACCGGGACCTTGCGCTGCGCGAGGTCGATCGCCGCGGCAAGCCCCACCGGGCCGGCTCCGACCACGATCACCGGATGATGACGAGGCGCTCCGTCCTGGTCCGGCGAGCGTACGTAGGGGTAGACAGGATTGGTGTAGGTCTTCACCGTCTGCGCGCCAGGTCGCGTGCTTCCATGGCAAGGTAGTGACCCCACCTGGGAGTCACCGCGAGCGGATGAAGAATCGCATCGATTCGCCCGCCGGTCGCGCCCGCTACGGTGAGCGCGTCGCCACGGTGGAGCCTTCCCAACCCGAGCCTGGTCAAACCGTGGATGACGAAGCTCGCTCCGTGGGCGTCACGTCGCCTTCTCCGAGACGGTCGCCAGGATTTTCTGCACCTTGCCGAAGTCGGCGGGCTTGACCAAGTGGTGATCGAACCCT
>JANXZT010000455.1 GCA_025355395.1 Betaproteobacteria bacterium | reverse complement strand
CGACCCACATCACGATGAACCCGGTGGCGGTCAACATGCAGTGCCATTCGGCGCGCCGCGCGAGCGCCGTGATCACCGATGTCACCACGCGGTATGGTTTTTAGAAAGTTTCCCAAAAAGGTGCCTTAGGTTTTCGGGATGAGCGAGGCAACTTGATCGTCATCGCCGCGAAAGTGACGGCAGGGAACCGTCATCCCCGCGAAAGTGACGGCAGGGAACCGTCATCCCCGCGAAAGCGGGGACCCATTTTGACTTTGCATCGGACCCATTTTGATTTTGCATCGGACCCATTTTGATTTTGCATCGGACCCATTTTGTCTTCGACGGACCAACATTTTGTAGCCGCTAAAATAGATTCCCGCGTACGCGGGAATGACGCGGTGTCACGCCATGTCGCGCCACGTCACGTGATGTCACGTCGTGTCACGTCACGTCGTGTCACGTCACGTGATGTCACGTCGTGTCATGTCACGTGATGTCACGTCATGTTCATGTGACGTCATGTCACGGTGATCACCAATAATTCCATCACTGCCAGCGGGCGCACATGTTCCTGGGCCATTTCGGGGTTGCCATGGCGGCGCAGCGCGTCGCGCCGCTGCCGTCGCTTGGCACGCTCGTGCTCGCTGCGCAGCTCGTCGACGGCATCTGGCCGATCATGGTGTTGATGGGTCTCGAGAAGGTGCACATAACGCCTGGCATTACCGCGGCCTCGCCGCTCGATTTCGTGTGGTACCCGTATACGCACAGCTTGCTCTTCGGTGCGCTGTGGGCGAGCGCGTTGGCCGGGGCGTACTACGCGATGCGGCGCGATCGCACCGGCGCCGCGTGGATCGCGGCCCTGGTGCTGTCGCACTGGGTACTCGATGTCATCTCCCATCGCCCCGACATGCCGCTATGGCCGGGTAGCCCGCGCCTCGGACTGGGGCTGTGGAATTCGCTTCCTGCCAGCATCGCGGTTGAGTTCGCGCTGTTGGGTGCCGGCGCATGGATCTACAGCCGCGCGACGCGGGCGCGCGACGCGATCGGCCGTTGGGGTTTTCGGGCATTCGTGCTTACGCTGGCGGCGATCTACCTCGCGAGTGTGTTCGGTCCGCCACCGCCCTCGGAGCGGGCACTCGCCTGGTCGGCGCTTGGCGGATGGCTCTTCGTCGCTTGGGGCTATTGGATCGGTCGGCACCGTAAGGCGCGTGCAAGCGCGTGGGCAATCACAAGGAGCAGGGAATGGCACACATTGAGCTGACCCCCCCGGTTTCCGAAGCCGCGGTGCGGGAACTGCGGATCGACGACACGGTCACGCTGCAGGGAACACTCTTCGGCATTCGCGATGCCACCCAAATTGCGATGTTCGACCGCGGGCGCAGCACGCGCTTTGATTTGCGCGGTCACGCCGTCATCCATACCGCACCGAACGTGCGGCCGGTGCCGGTATCGCCGGAGCACCCGGTGGGTTACGCGCCGGTGTGCGTGGGCACCACCACCAGCGCGCGCATGGAACGCTTCACCGCACCGCTGATGGCACAGTACGGCGTGCGCATCATTATCGGCAAAGGCGGACTGGGTCCCGCATCGCAGGCCGCGTTTCGTGAACATGGCGGCGTTTATCTCGCCATCATCGGCGGCACTGCGGCGCTGGAAACGACCTGGATCGAGGCGATCGAGGACGTCGATCTCGACGACCTCAATCCGGAAAGCCTGTGGCGATTTCGCGTTCGCAATTTCGGGCCATTGCGGGTTGCCATGGACGCGCATGGCGGCAGCCTCTATGACGCCGTCAGCGCGAACGCGGCGGCCAAGCGCGCGGCGGTGCTAGAACGGTTGGGCGTCAAGACGTGAGCGCAACCGCCGTGCAACAGGTCAGGACGCACCTGCTCATCCTGGGTGCGGGCGGCGCGGGACTTTTTGCGGCACTGCATGCCCATCGCGCCAATCCGGCATTGCACATCACCATCGCGGTCAAGGGGCTGCTCGGGAAATGCGGATGCACGCGCATGGTCCAGGGTGGATATAACGTGGCGCTCGCGCCGGGCGATTCGATCGAGCGGCATTTCATGGACACGATCGAAGGCGGCAAATGGCTGCCCAACCAGGATCTCGCCTGGACCCTGGTGAACGGCGCGGTCGAGCGCATTCACGAGCTCGAAAACGAGCTTGGCTGCTTTTTCGACCGCAATCCCGATGGCAGCGTGCATCAAAAGGCGTTTGCCGGGCAGAGCTTCGACCGCACGGTGCACAAAGGCGACCTGACGGGCATCGAGATCATGAACCGGCTCTCAGAGCAGGTGTGGGTGCGCGGCATCCATCGTCTCGAAGAGCACCGCGCTCTTGATTTCATCAGCGGCGATGACGGCGGCCTGGCCGGTGTCCTCCTGGTCGACATTCGCACCGGCGGTTACACCTTCGTGCAGGCACGCGCGGTGCTGCTGGCGACCGGCGGTGGTCCCACGATGTACCGCTTCCACACACCCTCCGGCGACAAGAGTTGCGACGGCCTCGCCATGGCCCTTCGCTGTGCATTGCCGCTGCGCGACATGGAAATGGTGCAATTTCATCCTACCGGCCTCCTCGCCGGCGCCGACACCCGCATGACCGGCACCGTGCTGGAAGAAGGATTGCGCGGCGCCGGGGGTTATCTGCTCGACGGCGCGGGCGAGCGGTTCATGCAGCGCTACGATGAGCGCGGTGAGCGGGCAACGCGCGACATCGTCTCGCGCGGCATCTTTGCCGAGATGTCCCATGCTGGTCGCACGACGCCCAATGGCGGCGTCTCGCTCAGCATGGGACATCTCGGGCCGGACAGCGTGCGCCGGCAATTCAAGGGCATGGTCGAGCGCTGCGCCGATTGTGGCTTCGACCTCGCAGCAGGCCGGGTGGAAGTGGTGCCAACGGCGCACTACATGATGGGTGGCGTCGAATTCGACGTGGATGGGACCACCGAGCGTGAGGGGCTTTTTGTCGCCGGTGAAGATTCCGGCGGCGTGCACGGCGCGAACCGGCTTGGCGGCAATGGGGTCGCCAACTCCACGGTATTCGGCGGCATCGCCGGTGACACCATTGCCCGTTGGCTCGCTTCTGCGGGCACGTGGCGGGAACCGCAAGCCGATGCCCTGGCGCGCGCCGTGGAGCGCGGCGAAGCGCCATTCCGGCGCCTAACTCGTTACGATCCGCAGGCGCTCGAGCATGTACGCGAACGGCTCTATCAGGTGATGTGGGACGACGCCGGCATTGTTCGTGACGCCGCGGGCCTGGAACGCGCCGCCCGTGCACTGGTCGAGCTCCAGAACGAATTGCATGCGGTCGCGTTGCCAGTCGGGCAATCGCGCTGCTACAACCTCACCTGGCACGACTGGCTCAACCTGTCGAACCTGATCGACGTGTCCAATGTGATCGTGCGTGCCGCGCAGGCCCGCGACAATTCCCGCGGCGCGCATTTCCGCGCGGATTTTCCACAAGCCGGCGATCTTGCTTCCTCGACCTTCACGCGTGTTCGCGCCGATGCCGCAGGCAGATTTGCGCTCGAGGCCGTCCCTGTCGCCTTCACTCGTGTACGTCCCGGTGAAAGTCTGATCGCGTGAGGGCGGCTCGGACGACGTCGATCGGCTTAGTGGCGTCTAATCCATTCACGGCGTCCTCGGGCAACGTGGGACGTCTGAATCGTCCGGGTCGCAGGGGTTGCGACGTACAATGCGGCGCGAGACCCGCCAAGAGAACCTGCGATGCCTGCCGATAACCTTTCCCCGCTCGCCGACGAACTCTACGCGCTGGTACCCGAGGATGGCGCATCCGTCGGCAATCTTTCTCTACGCAACCAGCTCTCCGACGCGGTGCGCGCCGAGGTGAGCGAATCCGCCTACTTTGCCGCCCGTGACGCCCTGGTGGTGGCGGGCAAGCTGATCAAGGACTCGGGCCGCGGCGGCTCGCTGCGCCGCCCCGCCCTGGAGAACGCGTCCACGGCGCAAGATAACGTCGACGACTCAGGATTCACACTTGCGTTGCAGTCGATACCGGCGGAGCTGCCGTTCGACGCGCTCCTCCCACGATCTGTCGCATCGAAGATCGGCCCCAAGCCGCGCCTCCCGGCCGGCGATCCGCAGGTTCTTGCATATCGCCACCTTGACAAGCGCCGGAACAATCCCGAAGTCGGAATGGTCACGCCGGCTTCGGATCCGGACCAAGGCAAGACGCGCTGGGCGTACGACCCGCACCTCGACCCGGCTCTGCAGTTCGACGTAAGCCGGGCGCAAATCGAAACGCTGATCGACGACGCGCTCGCCTCGGGTGACGCGCCGACGATGCGCAAGGCGCTGAAGGAATTGAAGCGCCTTCAGCACCCGTATCTCGACTGGACCGGCAAGGCCGAGCGCACGAGCTTCGCGATCGACACGGTGTCGCTGCATGTGCACGAGCGCATGGACCCGGCGAGCATCCTTTCCGCCGTGCGCAAGAAGATGAAAGCGGGCGAGCGCGGCGGCCTGCAGCCCGACCTTTTCGCCGCGCCGTTCGAGAACCTGCCCCTGCGCGACGCGATCGATTTTTACAAGCACGAGAAGGGTTGGTCGAACCGCCTGATCGCCGGCGACTCGCTGCTGGTGATGAACTCGCTGCTGACCAAGGAAGGGATGGCCGGGCAGGTGCAGATGATCTACATCGACCCGCCCTACGGCATCAAGTACGGTTCCAACTTCCAGCCTTTCGTCAACAAGCGCGATGTCAAGGACCGCAAGGACGAGGACCTGACGCAGGAACCCGAGATGGTGAAGGCGTTCCGCGATACTTGGGAGCTGGGTATCCACTCCTACCTGACGTATTTGCGGGATAGGTTGCTGCTG
>JANXZT010000454.1 GCA_025355395.1 Betaproteobacteria bacterium | reverse complement strand
TGCGCTCGTTACGCGCCCTTGAAGTGATCGGAAGCGATTCCGATCTTGTCGCGCAAGCGACTTAGGTTGTGCGCTCGGTCTAGCGCCCGAGCATAGCTGGTGTTGTCGGATCGCAAGGTCTGGCGGTGCCCGGTGACGCGCCTTCGGTCATGCCTCGTGCATGGACCTCGACGGTTCGTCACGCAGCAAGGCCCTCAGTTCGCAAGGACCGGGGGCTTTTTCTTTTTGCGCGCGGCAACCAGCGTGATGACCGAGCCCGTCGAGCAGTCGAGAGGCGGGGCTCATAGAGCAATGGTCGTCCTCGTGACGGTCAGATGGACAGTCGCTGTTCTGTCAGGAGACATCCCGAGAGGGGTGGCCAGGTGTTCACGCCAGACGTAAGCACCCGGTTCTTCAAGAGCGGCCAGGCAACGTTGTCAGTTGCCTCGGTCACGGACGCGAAAGCGTTCTTAGCGACGTAGCGGTCCTGCGCTTGACGCAGGATCGATACGTCTAGGTGCAACCTCAGGGTAGCGGGAGCGGCGCGGCTGTCCGTGCGCGTGCTGTTTGCTTCGCGCGTCCCCGTCGCAACGACGGGGACCATCGCGCCACCCGCTGCCTTAGCGTTGCCACCTGAGTAGCCGCGGCGCCTGCAGAGAAGCGCAGGCGTCGCCGGCCTTCATCCGAGCCCCATCCAGAGATCGCCGCCTACAGGCGGTGCGTGCTGCGCGAGGCCTTCGCGCCGCTCGTGTGCCGCGAGCCCTCGAGCTCGCCACCCGACGTGGCGTGAGGCCGTAGTGCGCACGCATGGCGCTGGTTTGCGCGTCGTCCACTAGCGGGTCACCGCTAGTGACGTACGCGCGCATCGGCACCGTCTCTGCGTCTCCGCGGCGTTTTGTCGCGTGATGGAGGGCTCCAATCCACGTGACGGCCTCTTCGAGGCCGCCACGCCAGCTTTGCAAAAGGTGCAACGCCTCTCGCCGAATGATCCGCGTAACGGATCAAACATCCGCGCCTTAACGGCGCTCCGTGAGTCCTGGGTCAATGACTCTCGCGATTGAAGCGCTTCCCCTGGGAAGCGCGATCGCCACGCCAACAAAGCGCCATGCGGCGCCGGCGATTAGCACAACAACCGCATGAAACGGGAGGGTGTCTCCCGTTGCTCGCACTCTACCACTGGGGTCGCTACGGCGCCCTCAGGCGAGCAGTAACACTTACCCGAATGGATTGACACCACGGCAGCAAACAGCGGCGCTCCAGCGCCTTTGTACAACGTTCGATGAAGGGAAATCAAGCATGCGCAGGAAACGAATCAGGCGCTATAACGGCAAACCGCTAAAAGACGCTCCGCCGGTTCTGCCTCCGTCACTCGAGCGCCTGGCGGCGGTGCTCGAACAAATCGCGGGCATGGACGCGCTGCCGCTCGCCTCCTCTCCACCACCTCGACGGAGAAGGCGCCGATGCGCGACTTGAACGACGACGTGCGAAGGGTGTTGGGGTAAGTTGCCGTGGCGAGCGAGCGGCGCCAGCGTAACAACGGGTCCGGCGGGCAGCGCCCGCCGGCCTCTGTTAAGCTCTTCGTGTCGCTCCCCGAGGATGCGTTGGTCGCTGGCGAGCTCGAACTCATCCAAGCCCATTTCGCGGGACTGATCGATCAGGTATTTGCAGAAGTCGATTCCGAAACTCACCACGGAGGCGATACGCCATGGCCGTAGCGCTCTATGCGCGGGTGTCCACGCCCCGCCAAGCCGAGAAGGATCTGTCGATCCCCGATCAACTGCGCCAACTGCGCGAGTACTGCAAGGCGCGCAACCTGCCGATCGCCTACGAGTACATCGAGCCCGGCGCGACTGGGACCGATGATCGGCGCCCGGTGTTCCAGCAAATGATTGCCGACGCAGGCCAGGACCCTGCCCCCTATGAAGCGATCATCGTGCATAGCCGCTCGCGCTTCTTCCGCGATTTATTCGAGTTCCTCGGCTACGAGCGGCGGCTCAAGCGCGCCGGCGTCCGAGTGATCTCGATCAGCCAACAGACCTCGGACGACCCCGCCGGCGAGATGGCGAGCAAGATCTTCAGCCTGTTCGACGAATACCAGAGCAAGGAGAACGG
>JANXZT010000393.1 GCA_025355395.1 Betaproteobacteria bacterium | reverse complement strand
CGTGGTCTGTCCCCGGTTTTCCCGGTTTTCCCGGTTTTCAAAACGAAAACTAAAACAGGAGACCTCGATGTTTTTTACCTGCACCGCCGACAGCCATGAGCATTGCAGGCATGCCGACGACCACCATTCCGACGATGGCGCCGATTTCAGCAGCGACGACGATGCAGGCCGCTATGACCGTGGCACCGGCGCTCCCGGCAACGCAGGCGCCACCACGGCGCGCAGCACGCAGGGCAAGCAGCTGCGCATCGACATCCACTGCCACTACCAGAACAATGAAGTCAACGCCAAAGCCGCAGCGTTAAAGCCGTTCGAGAAGGAACCCTCCATCATCTATGCCAATCAGATGACCCGCGACGTCAACATGAAGCAGATGAAGGATCGCGGGTCGAAACTGTCCGACATCGCGACACGGCTGAAGGACATGGACAAAATGGGCATCGACATCCAGGCTGTCTCACCCGCGCCTTCGCAGTACTACTACTATGCGGAGCCAGACTTTGGTCTGGAGCTTTCGCGCGACATCAATGACCGGATTGCGGAGATCGTCACGACCCATCCCGACCGCTTCGTCGGACTCGGTACCGTGCCACTGCAGGATGCGACGATGGCCACGAAGGAGTTGGAGCGATGCGTGAAGAAGCTCGGCATGCGTGGCGTGGAAATCAATACGCATGTGAATGGTGTCGACCTTGCCGACAACTGGCTTGGACTCGACCGCTTTTTCGCCAAGGCGCAGGAGCTGGACGTTGTGTTGTTCATCCATCCGATGGGCTTCAACCAGGGTGAGCGGATGACCGACTACTACTTCAACAACATCATTGGCAATCCGCTGGAATCGACGCTCGCGGTCAGCCACCTGATCTTCGGTGGCGTACTGGATCGCTATCCGCGGCTGAAGTTTTGTGTGGCGCATGCCGGCGGCTATCTGGCCCACTACCACGCGCGCATGGACCATGGCTGGAAAACGCGGCCCGATGCGCAAACCATCATCAAGAAAACTCCGTCGTCCTATCTGAGGAAGTTTTATTTCGACACGATCACGTTCGACACGAAACTGCTGGATTCGCTGATCGATCGCTACGGCGCGAAGCATGTGCTGCTCGGCAGCGATTACCCTTACGACATGGGCGACGACAATCCGGTAAAACTGATCCAGAGCGTGGAGCGCCTATCGGATAAGGAGCAGAATCTGATCATGGGCGGCAATGCGGCACAGCTCCTGAAAATCGGCGGGCGCAGGTAAGCCCATGTTTGGTCGACGAGGTCCTCGGCGAAATCCGTCAAAGCCGTAAGATCATGGATCCGCCCTCAATCAGCAGCACCAAAAACAGTGCAAGAATTGCCACCGACATCGGAGACGCAAGCGCCGGTGTCCGTTGCAAAGCGCCGCGGCGGCCACCAAGGCACTAGATTGACATGCCCGGCTCGTGCTGCGAAGATCGCTGCTGCAACGCGTCCCCTCTTCGGCAAGCGAAGGATTCGGCTCTGCTCGACAGAGCGGGAACGTTCGTACGTGTGCTTTCATCTAATGGTCCAGACAAGGCAGGAAGCCAGGATGGAATGGGGAAATGACACAACAGACCACATCAAGGCCGGCGGAAGACGCCGACCTCGCACATCGTTCGCCGGCCGAGCCGGCCTGAAACAAATCCAAAGGAGACGAATCATGAAATCCACGGGCATTGTTTTCGCAAGCGCATTGTTCATCGCGAGCGGCGGGGTCTTCGCACAAAGCGGCGGGCCGAGCGATCCGCAGATCGCGCACATCGTTGTGACGGCCAACCAGGTCGATATCGACGCGGGCAAGCTTGCCGCGTCGAAGGGCAGCCGCAAAGACGTCAAGGCATTCGGTAAACAGATGGTGACCGACCATGCCGGCGTCAACAAGCAGGCTACCGCGCTGGTCACGAAGCTCAAGGTTACGCCGGAAGACAACGCGACCAGCCAGAGCCTCAAGACCGGTGGCACCGAAAACGTCACTAAGCTCAAGGGCCTCAAAGGCACGAACTTTGACAAGGCGTACATCGACCACGAGGTCACCTACCATGAGCAAGTGCTCGACGCAATCGACAAAACCTTGATCCCCAACGCCAAGAACGAAGAGCTCAAAGCGCTGATCGTCAAGGTGCGGCCCGCCTTCGTGGCGCATTTGGAACACGCCAAACAAATCCAGACATCGCTGGGCAAGGCCAGTTGATCTGGTCGTTCGGGGGGCTCGTGCCGGCACTTGTTGAACACGCTGGTGAGCGGCGGTGCCGGCTTGCGATCGCTCTCGTTTGTGCTTGGAGCTTGTTCCATGCCGGCGCGGGGGCGATCGCAGCCGAAACGTCGGCGACCCGCACGGTGGTCATCGAAGGCACGAGGTACGATCCCGAGACGCTGACAGTCAAACGCGGCGAGACCGTGGTGTGGATCAACAAGGACCCGTTTCCGCATACGGTCACCGCGACGGGTGTTTTCGACTCCCACAGCATCGGCCCCAATCGGTCATGGCGCTACACGGCGCGCAAAACGGGCCAATATGCCTACGTCTGCACGCTGCATCCGAATATGAAAGGATCGCTCAAGGTCGAATAAACTTGCGTCTGGGGATTGCACGCGTTACGCGCAATTGAAGTTTGCTCCCTCATCCGGATACCGGCACGGGAGAACACCAACCAGACAGAACGAGTTCGAGTAAATGCAACCCGCTGCCTTCCCGCACCCGCTGCTTTGTTCGCCGCCTTCGACGTTTCTGCACGGAACCGCGCGGGCGAACGTAAGTACCTTCCATACCCGTTGCCACCGCGATCCGCCGTGAAATATGCGGGCTGGCAGAACGAGCGATGGTTACAAAGCAAGATGGTCTGCGGCCGGAAGGCCCCGAGCGCTCGTGGCTAACTACGTAAGCAGGGCGCGCATTGTGGCAAGCCCGGCAACGGTGAGCAACAGCGATCCCGCGAGATGCGCGAGGGCGAGCCCGGCGGCAGGCCCATAATCACCGCGCAGCATGAGCTGCGTTACCTCCGCCGAAAAGGTCGAGAACGTGGTGAGTCCACCCAGGCAGCCGGTGATCACAAAAAGCCGTAGCTCCGGTGGCAGATCCTGGCGTGCAGCGAAAAAGCCTACCGCGACGCCGACCAGATAACCACCGGCCAGATTGGCGAGGAGCGTTCCCAACGGAAACGCAGGCGATCGCGCATTCAATGCGGCCGCGAGCCCCCAGCGCGCCCATGCGCCGATTGCGGCGCCAAGACCGACAGCAAGGAACGCAGCACCCATTCGTCGATTATACGGGCGGGGGCGTTGAAATCGCGGGCGCGGCCGCGCTCGACGTCAACACTAGCCGTGGACTCGCAGGACGATGTTTGCGCACATTTTTTACCTCCGCTCGATTTCGCCCCGCCGTCGTCCCCACGCAGCCGACTCGGGACCCCTTTTTGCTGCGCATTGGTGCTGTCGCAACGCGTGACTAATCGTCATCCCCGCGAACGCGGGGACCCATCTTGATCTTGGAACTGAGCCCATTTTGAAGCTGAGAAAATGGATTCCCGCGTTCGCGGGAATGACATGTGAGAAGAATTGCCCAGTTCGATAAATAACCTGTTGACGCTTTACGGCGTCGGCCTCCGAACCGTTGACGTCTGCCAATGTTCGTGGTGTCGACCTCCAGTGTCCTCGGGCTCCGCATTGCCGCAAACAGTTCCGCATCCGTGGGGTCGCCCTCGAGCGCCGACTCACCTCGCTCGCATCCCACAGGGTCCCTGCTCGCCGGTTTACGTCGCGACTCGCCCCAGTCGCATCCCCGCCGCTTCGCACCGGGGTCCCTGCTCCTCGGCTCACGCCACTAGCGCACGTACTGATCGACGTAGGCAGCACCCAGTCCATTGGCGGTGTAATGCGCCCGGCACATGTCGATCTTCGTCCAGACATCCTCGTAACCGATCATCCGGTCCTCGTTGTCGAGATAGATCATCGCGCCGCTGATGTTGAAGAAGGTGATCATCTCGAGGCAATCCTCGGGCACGGTCAGGGTGTGGATTTCACCCGGCGGCTCATAGACGAAGCTGCCCTCCTCGGCCATCCAGTCGTGCTCGAGGTAACGCCATTTACCCTTGATCACATAACCCACCACGACCATCGGATGGCGATGGCGCGACAGCACGCCGGAGCGTCGCACGCGCAAGAGGTTGCACCATCCGCCGCTGACCGTGTTGAGCAAAAGCGGACGGAACGAGACGCCGGGCGCCTGGGGCACCCATATGCGCTCGTCCGTGGGCAGTGCGGCGAGGGCGAGCTCCGGTTGTATTGCGCGCATGGCGAGGCGTGCCGTTGTCATCGGGTGCCGGATTGCACTGCATCGCGCAGCGCCGCGATTTCGGCTTTGACCGCGCTGGCATCGGGCAGCATTCGGTGCGCGCGCCCGTACCAATAGCGCGCATTGTCGATATCGCCCTCGATGAGATGCACGATCCCGTGCGCCCAGAAGCCAAGCCCGCCCGACTCCCCTTGCGCCAGCGCATGCGCCGCAGTCCAGTCGCCGCGTTCGAGATGTTCGACCGCTTGCATCAGGGGCGATAGCGTCATGCGGTGTCCTTTCCTTCGGCGATGAGTGCTGCGGGAGCCGTGCTTTCGTTCAATTCACGAGATAACCGCCATCTACCGGCAAGACTACGCCGGTAATGAATCGGGCGCCGGGCGAGCACAGAAACAACACCGCGGCTGCAACGTCTTCGGGCGTGCCCCAGCGCCCGAGTGGCGTGCGACCCAGTATCGCCTCGCTGCGCTGCGCATCGTCGCGCAACGCCTGGGTCATTGCCGTCGCGATCCAGCCGGGCGCCACGGCGTTGACGCGCACATGATCGGGAGCATAAGCGATGGCAAGCGATTTGGTGAGCTGGGCGATACCGCCCTTGCTCGCGCTGTACGCGGGCACAAGTCCCCCGCCAAAAAACGAAAGCATGGACGCCGTATTTACGATGCAGCCACCCGTTTGGGCAAGCCGCGGCCGGGCGGCGGTGCACAAGCGCATCGTGCCGGTGAGGTTGATGTCGAGCACATCGGCAAAGACCGCCGGATCGTGCTCCGTGCCCCGCCGGATGATACCGGCGCAGTTCACGAGTACATCGAGTCGCGGCAGGGCATCGACGCAAGCAGTCACGGCTTTTGCATCGCGCACGTCGAGTACGAACGCGTTCCCTGCCGTGTCGGGCGCCGCGCAAGCGGTGGCGACTTCGCTCGCGGTGGCACCGGTGACCGTCACCATCGCGCCGCACTGCGCGAACGCCGTGGCGATGCCGGCGCCGATGCCGCTCGTGCCACCGGCAACCAGCACGCACTTGCCGGCAAAAACATCATTGCGAAAAGTGGACGCCGTCATGCGCCAGGATCGAGCAGTGCGCGCACCGCTCCGTCATCGGGCAGGGGCGCCACGGCGCCGTAGCCGCACGTCGCGAGCGCGGCCGCGGCATTGGCATAGCGCGCGGCGGCAAAAGGATCGTCTCCTGCCAAAAGACGCACGTTGAACGCGCCGTCAAAGCAATCGCCGGCACCAGTGGCATCGACGACGCTCACCTGATGGGCGGCGATGCGTTCGGTGCGATGGCCATCGGACACCATCACGCCGTCGCCGCCGCATTTGAGCGCGATAAGCCGAGCGCCCAGCGCATGGGCCCAAGCGATGGTGGCTTCCGGAGCGTCGCAGCCACTCAGCATCCGGGCCTCGTCGAGGTTGGGCAGGAAAATGTCCGATCGCGCGATCGTTGCCGTGATGATGGCGCGGGCACGAGCGAGCGGCCACAGCTTCAATCGCACATTGGGATCGAACGAGATGCAGGTTGCACTTTCACGCGCGAGATCGACCGCGGCGAACACCGTGTCGCACGCGCTCTCGCTGATCGCCTGGCTGATGCCCGAGATGTGCAGCACCCGCGCTCGCCGGATGAGGGACTCGGGTAATCCCGCCGGACGCATGCGCGCCGCCGCCGATCCTGTGCGCAAGTACGAAAACTCGTGACCGCGCTCGCCGTGAGTAACGAAATAAACACCGGTCGCCGCCTCGGCGTCCGTCTCGACGCCGGTGATGTCCACACCCTCGCTTCGCCACAACGCCAGAAGCTGCCGGCCAAACGTGTCATCGCCAACACGGGTCACATACCCGACACGTAGCGGCGGGGTCAGTTCACGGCCCAGCCGGGCGGCGGCAATGACCATGTTGGACGTATCGCCGCCGACGCCGCGCAGGAAGTGATCCGCAGAAGCGGTGCGTGCCTGGTTGAACTCCACCATGGGCTCGCCGAGCGAAACGATGTCCAGTCCGTCGGCGCGGGGTTCGGTCATCTTGGCGCAGCCGCTCGGTCTAGCGCTGCGGCAACGCGCGATACGCCGTAGCAAACGCTGCTGCCACGCCGCGCACTTCATCCGCTTTGGAACCTGGCCGGTAAAGATTGGAGCCGGTGCCAAAACCACTGGCTCCGGCTTCCCACCACGGCATCAGGTTGGCCGGATGCATGCCACCCACGGGAAACACCAGTGTGCCCCGCGGCAGCACTGCACGCCATGCCTTCAGTGCGGCCGGCGCCAGTTGCTCTGCCGGAAACATCTTCAATCCATCCGCGCCGGCGTCCAGGGCGGCAAACGCTTCGGTGGGGGTCGCCACACCCGGTATGCAAACGAGACCCTGCCGCTTCGCTTCGCGGATCACGCGCACGTCGCCATGCGGCATGACGATGAGCTTGCCGCCGGCGACACCAACGCGCGTGACATCGTCGGGTGTCAGCACCGTGCCGGCGCCGACCAGGCAACGGTCGCCGAATCGCCGCGCCAGATGACCGATCGAAACAAACGGATCGGGCGAGTTGAGCGGCACCTCGAGGATGCGAAACCCCTCGCCGGTCAGCGCATCGCCGATCGAATCGACTTCAATTGCGCTGATCCCGCGCAGCACGGCAATGAGCGGCAGCGGTGTGAGCCACGTCGAAAGCGGCAATGTCATTTCGTGTCCTTATCCGCCACCAGGCCCGCGTGCACGGCAATCCGCCACAATCCACGTGCGGCGACGTCGGGCGGCCCCATTTTCGCAGCGCGCCCGGCAATCCCGAACGCAATCCGGTATCGGCTGCACAGCGCGGGCGCGCCAAGCAACCATGGTGTTCCAAGCTCGGTTCCCTGTGATCCAGCCCACGCATAGCCAGCCGCGACTTCGCTGCCGATCAGCACGCCGGAAAGATAATCGGCAATGCCGTCCGCGGGGAGTTCACCAAACAATGCCAGGGTACGGGCGCCGAAGATCTGATGCAGCAGCTCGCCACCGGCAGCTGCGTTCATGCCGCGCCTCACACCGCGTTCAAACGACTCCGATTCGAACGGCGAATCGCCTTGCAGCAGCCGACCGAGGATGCTGTGCTCGCGCAGCACCGCGAACGCTTCACCTGTCATGTAGCTCTTGAATGCCACGATGGCGCCGTCGATGACGACGGTCCACTTGCTGTGCGTTCCCGGCTGCACGAAGAGCGCCGTGTCGTGTTCACCGTCGAGGAGCCCGGCAACCTGGGTCTCTTCACCGCGCATCACATCCGGCACGCCGGCGTCATCGCGACAGGTGAGGCCACCCACGATGCCAAGCTCGCCTGACTGGGTGTGCACGATCGCCTTGGCCAATGCCGAAAGTGCCGCCGGACATTCGCTGTAAGGCGCTTCGACCCAGCCCTGGCGGCTCCCGATCATCCCGCACGCCAGCCTTTGCACCGGCAGTTGGTGCCAGTCGCCGAGAAGACCGTCAAGCGCCGCCGCAAACTCGCCGTTGCGGACATGCGCAATCCCCAGTGTCGCGGCACGCCGATCGAGGATGCGGCCGGCGGCGTCGAGACGATAGGCGCGCGCCGAGGTGGTACCCCAATCCAGCGCCAGGAGTGCAGTGGGTTGTGCTGCGGTCACTTGAGCGCGAAGTTAGCCGACGCGCCGGAGCTGGTCAAGTGATCTGCTCAAGTGGCCAGACCGTGCCCAAGCAACTATTTCGGTTCGGACGCGAGCGCGCCCTGGCCCTTCCACCGCGACGCCGCCTGGTCGTCGGTGCCGCGCGCCTCGACCCATCGCGGACCGTCGGGCGTTGCTTCCTTTTTCCAGAACGGCGCCTGGGTCTTGAGATAATCCATGATGAACTCGCAGGCCGTGAAAGCTTCGCCGCGGTGGGCACTTGTTACCGCCACCATCACGATCTGGTCCATCGGCTTCAACTCTCCGACGCGATGAATGACAAGCGCGTCGGAGATATCCCAGCGGCCACGGGCTTCGTCGACGATCGCCGCCAACGCCTTCTCGGTCATGCCCGGATAGTGCTCGAGGGTCAGTGTGGCAACCGCATGCGCATCGTTTAGATCACGCACCGTTCCGATGAACATGGCCACCGCACCCACGCGTGCATCTCCGGCACGAAGTGCTGTGATCTCGCGTCCGGCGTCGAAGTCTTCCATTTGTATGCGTATGGGCAACGTTGTTCCTAACCGCCGGTGACGGGCGGAAAGAGGGCGATCTCGTCGCCCGTTGCAACGGGCGTTTCGCCGCCGGCCAAGTCGTGATTGACGGCGATGCGCAATGCACGCCCGGGTGCTAACTCTGCGGCCCACGCCCCCCCGCGGGCAGCCAGCCAGTGCGTCAACGCACTGACTGTTCCGACTTCGGGAGGCAGCTCGATTTTCTCGCCGCCGGTGCCGAAAGCTTCGCGCAGACGGGCGAGGTACACAAGGGTTATGGTGCGGGGCATTTGCAATAGCGGAGGCCGCGAGCGCGGGCTTGCGCAGAATGAACGAAGTTGCTTAAGTGTAGCGCGCGGCGCCGAGCGGGTGCGCGGCTGCGCCAAGCGGTGTCAGAACCGGAACTGCAGACCGAACGTGACCTGATCCGATTCGAGAGGAGGGCTGCCGATTTCGCCGGCGAACCGTCCGAAGCGGCCATATTCGAGCCGGAGGCCCAGGGCCGAGGTCATGTCGTAGCGAACACCAAGCCCGTAATTCACGCCGTCGCGCAACCGGCGCGTATCGACGGTAGAGGCACCACTGCCGGCAAACGTCGGCGCGAAATCGGTCTGCGCGTACCCCAGCCGGCCATACAGCGCGAAGCTGCGATAGAAGCTCCAGCTCGTGAACAGATCGGCGTTCCAGGTTCTGGCCTGGAGGTCCGAAAAGCCGAGGGTTGACGACGCCGGGACCACGCCCACGCCCCGCCTCCCGCCAAAACCATCAGACGGCTTGAGGGCATACGGATCGGCGGCATTGAACGATGCCTCGACGGCCACCTCATTGCGCCAGCGATAGCCCCCGAACAGCAGCGAGCGCGGTGAGGAGTCTTCGACCAGGCGGGGGCTGAAGCGGCTGAGCGCATTGGCGGGAATACCGAGCGCCATGCCTTTGGTTTCGACTCCGGAATCGCGCAGGGCGACGCCGCCGTAAAAACCTGAGAGAGCCGACGCCGAGTCACGCTCGGCCCCCGTCGCCAGACCGGCCACCATCAAAGGTAGAATCGAGATAATTGCCGCAATAAGCTGTTTTTTCACGATCTTTATAATTCGTGAGTTGAGATCGCCGGATCGCTTCAGGGCCTGAATCCAACTACTGTCGCCAAGCATTATTCAACTGACTTGGGCAAATATCGCGCGCGGTTAGTTTCAACTGAGTTTCAAGTTACCCGCCCGATCATGAGGGGTCAATCGATTGCGGATATACGGTTGCCCGCGCGAGGACGAATGTTGCGATTCCATCGTAATCGTCAAGGCGGAAGCCGGGAAGTCTCGGCGCGGGACCACCGGCAAGGAGCGCCGGGTCATCGGTGGCGATGCCGAGGATACTCGCATCGGTCGGATGCAGCGGCGGCTTGCCCACACTTGCACGCCAGATCTCCAGCTTGGGAATCCGGGCTGCCTTGTATCCTTCAACGAGCGCAATATCGCAGGCGGACAGCCGCGCCAGCGCGTCGGGGAGCGTCGGCTCCGGGGTGCCGCGGAGCTCATGCATCAGCGCCCAGCGCAGGCCGGAGCTGATCAGCACCTCCGTGCATCCCGCATGACGATGGCGCCACGAGTCCTTTCCCGCATGATCGACTTCGAAGTGGTGATGCGCATGCTTGATAAGGGATACCGCGAGGCCGCGACCGACAAGCTGAGGAATGACCTGCTCGATCAGGGTCGTCTTGCCGCTGCCGGACCAGCCTGCGAATCCGAACACCCGCATCGCGGTTCAACGCCAGACCACGGCAACGGCAATGGTCGCGATGCCCAGGACAAGATTCAATGCAACCAACCGGCCGATCACGGCCGCCGCCGCCCCCGCAACGGGCCACGCCTTGGCGGCAATCGCCCGGCACATCGCGGGATAGGCGCGCAGCCGGATGTAACCGAACACCACGATCATCACCAGCCCGACGGTCGTCATCACGTGAATCGCCGGACGTGCGGCGGGGAGCGTCATGAAAAGATAGCCGCCCGATGCGAGGAGCACCACTATCGCAATCAGCACCCCCGCGAGGAACTGCCGCATGACCCGCTCGAAGAGCACCAGGCGCTGCGGCGGCTCGAGGGTTTCCGCCAAAGCCGGTCGAAGGGCCACATAGGCGAAACCCATGCCGCCGACCCAAAAGGCCACGGCCAGAATATGCAACAGGAGCGCGAATGGGGTCATAAGAAGATTCTTGCCAGCGGATGGGCATTGTACCGGGCGGGTGCCGTCTCAAGTTACTGAGGATTACGAAAATACAAGACGCAGGAAATCTGGATATCGTCGTCCCCGCGAAGGTGCGAATCCAGTGGGGTCCGTCGAAAAACGCTGGGGTCGCCGCATCGCGGCGACGCCTACGCGGGAACGACGGGAGTCTGGCGGCGGCTGTCACTCGTTTCGGTCGTCATCAGTCGATAGCGCGCCATCCCCTGAAGTAGACTGGCAGGTAACGCAACCCTTTCACAGGCACTGAAGCGATGGGACTTTTTGCTCCTTCCAGGCGCACGGGCGGCGACGGCGCGAAAGACGGCGACGGCGCGAACGCGGCCGGGAGCGGCGTCGCGGCGGCCGTCGCGGGACTCATTTCCGAGGTGCCCGCACCCTACACGCACGCGGTCAGCGACGCCGGCGCCGCCGCACGCCGAATCGCGCGTCAGGCAGCGCATCGAGCCGCCGTGGTGTCGGGCTCGCTCGCGTTGCCGCCCGGACCGCTTGGCATGTTGACGGTGCTGCCGGATCTCTATCTCATCTGGAAATTGCAGCGGCAAATGGTGGCCGACATCTTCAGCCTGCATGGGCGCACCGCGGAGCTCACCTCCACGCACATGATGTATTGCCTGTTTCGGCATCTTGCGAGTCACGTGTTGCGCGATGTCGCCGTGCGTGCCGGTCAGCGCGCGGTGGTCCGGCAACTCTCTGCGGGCGTGCTTCGCAACACGCTAACCACATTGGGCGTGCATGTCACGCAACGGGTAGCGGGCGTCACCGCCAGCCGGTGGATTCCGCTGGCAGGAGCCGCGGCGGTCGGCGCGTACGCGTACTGGGACACGCTGCAGGTCGCCAGGACCGCGCGTCGCCTGCTCGAAGGCGAAGCATTGCCGGATGACGCCGATGCGTTGAGCGGGCCCCCATCCGGAATCGAATCCCGGCGCGAACGGCCAGCGGGGCGATGACGTGTGCGGACGCTACGAGTTGCACACGCATCCTGCGGCGATTGCCCTCGCGTTCGGCCTTGCTCACGCACCGGAAATTTCGTCGCGGTACAACATCGCGCCGATGACGGAGGTGCCCGTCGTCCGGATGAACGCCAACCGCGAACGTGAGCTGGTGCGACTGCGGTGGGGGCTCGTCCCCCGGTGGGCGAAAGATCCCTCCATTGGCAGCAAGATGATCAATGCGAGAGGCGAGACGCTCGCGCAGCGGCAATCGTTTCGCATGTCGTACCGGCGGCACCGGTGCCTGCTTCCGGCCGACGGCTTTTATGAATGGATGGCGGCGCCGGGAAGCGATCTGGCGCGGAAGCAGCCCGTTCACATCGGCATGAAGGACAGCAGTCTCTTCGGCCTCGCCGGTCTTTGCGAGCGATGGTTGAGCCCAGAAGGCGAAGTGCTCGACACCTGCACCATCATTACCACCGCGGCGAACGCGCTACTGCGTCCGGTGCAGGAGCGGATGCCGATGATTGTCGCGCCGGAGGATTACGCGCGCTGGCTCGACCCCGCCAACGCCGACGTCGAAGATCTGGTGACGCCCTTCCCCGCCGAGCGCATGCGCTACCACCCGGTGTCGACGCGGGTCAATGCGGTGCGCAACGACGAACCCGCGCTGATCGAGCGTCTTGAGACGGCTTCGGAAGGCGATGACGCCGAACCGCAGCCGTCTCTGCCCGAGCAGGAATCGTTATTCTGAGCAGCATTTGTTTGGCCGCCCGATGCGGCATGCGGTATTTGAGTTACGGCAGACGCCGCCAGACACCGCCCATCAACCCCTCGATGGGGCGGAACGTCGCCTTGTAGGCCATCTTGCGGCTCTCCTCGATCCAGTAGCCAAGATAGAGATATGGCAGGCCCAGCACGTGGCAACGCTCGAGCTGCCAGAGTATGCCGTACGTTCCAAAGCTTGTTCCCGGGAGGTCCGGGTCATAGAACGTGTACACCGACGAAAGACCGTCGGCGAGGCGATCGACCAGGCACACCATGCGCAGCGTGCCCGCTTCCCGGAATTCGACCAGATCGGTGGCGACGTTGCTGTGAAGCAGAAAGTGCTGGTACTGCTCCCGGCTGTCCTGATCCATGCCCCCGCCGGGATGACGGTGCCGCTGATAGGCAAGGTACAGGCGGTAATGCTCGCTATCGAAGGCCAGGGGGCGCCGGAACACTTCGAGGTTGCCGTGATTGCGCAGGCACCGGCGCTGGGTGCGGTTGGGCCCGAAGGCGGCCACCGGCACCCGCACGGGCACGCAGGCCCGGCACGTGTCGCAATAAGGACGATAGGTAAACGCGCCGCTGCGGCGAAATCCCAGGCGCACGAGCTCGCCGTACGCGCGGGCATCGATGAGATGGCTCGGCGTTGCCACCTGCGAGCGGGCCGTTCGATCCGGCAGGTAGCTGCACGGATAGGGTGCGGTGGCATAGAACTGCAACGCCACGAGCGGCAGGTCGTTGAGCTTGGTCATGCGATTGCGTCAAATGCGGGTACCGGCCGCCAGAGCGCAGGCGGCGGCGAGGCGACCAAGGCCGTTAAGTGCCGTGCAAAATCGATCCGCGGGATCGGCCGGGCGCCGAGGCGCGCGAGATGCGGGGTGTCCTGCTGGCAATCGATCAGCGGCATCGCATTGGACCGCAACATTGCAGCCAGGTGCACCAGCGTCACCTTGGATGCGTCCGCCGCCTGGGCGAACATCGACTCGCCATAAAACATGCGGCCGATCGATACGCCATAGAGCCCACCGACGAGCTCGCCATCCTGGAACGCCTCCACCGAGTGCGCGAATCCTTCGCGAGCCAGGGTGCAATAGGCATCGACGATCTGCGGCGTGATCCAGGTCCCGAGCTGACCGAGCCGCGGCGCCATCGCGCAACCTTGCATCACCTGCCGGAAAGCCGAATCCACCCGGATGTCGAAGCGTCCGGAGCACACGGTCTTGCGCAGCGACCTCGACACGCGAAGCTCGTCGACATACAACACCATGCGCGGATCCGGGCTCCACCACAGCACGGGCTGGCCTTCGGAGTACCACGGGAACACGCCGTGGCGATAGGCGTCGAGCAGGCGCTCCGGCGTGAGATCGGCGCTCGCAGCCAGCAGCCCGTTCGGATCGGCCAGGGCACGGTCGAGCGGAGGAAACGACGCGGTGGAACGCAGCCAAGGGATCACCCGGCGATTGTGCCAGATGCGGACCGGAGCGTGCGGCCTCGCCCACTATTCGGGATCGATCTTTTATTGCATGTGCCAGCCGTGACTGACGACCAGCGACTGGCCGGTCAGCGCGTTCGACGGAAACGAAGCGAACAGCAACGCTATCGCCGCGACATCCTCCAGGGTGGTGAACTCGCCATCGACGGTGTCCTTCAGCATCACATTGCTGATCACTTCCTGTTCCGAGATGCCAAGCGCCTTGGCCTGTTCCGGGATCTGCTTTTCCACCAACGGCGTACGCACAAATCCGGGACAGATCACGTTGGCGCGAACGCCATGCTTGGCGCCCTCCGTCGCGACCACTTTGGCGAGCCCGATCAATCCGTGCTTTGCCGTCACGTACGGCGCCTTAAGCATGGATGCTTCCTTGGAATGCACCGATCCCATATAAATGACGCTTCCGCCGCGGCCCGAGCGATACATGTGCGGCAGGCACGCGCGCGTGGTAAGAAACGCACCATCGATGTGGATCGCGAGCATCTTCTTCCAATCGCTGTAACTGAAATCTTCGAGTGGGTGGACAATCTGGATTCCGGCATTGCTGACCAGGATATCGACGACGCCGAACGCCGCAACGACGGCGGCCACACCCTCTTTGACCGCATCTTCGCTGGTGACATCCATGGCAATACCGAGCGTGCCGCTACCCGTTGCCGCCCTGATTTCCGCTGCCACAGCGTCCGCTGCCCGCTGGTCGAGATCCGCGATGGCCACATTCGCACCCTCGCGCGCAAAAACGAGCGCGATCTCCTTGCCAATGCCGCTCGCGGCGCCGGTGACGATCGCGGATTTGTCTTTAAGCTTCATGCCGTTCCCTTCATCGCTGGGATCATCGACCGGCAAGGTTGCCGACCGGACACTCGCCTCGAGTCTGACATTACGGTAAGGCCGATCCCCGACCATTGAGTTCCGCGATCCACCAACGGCGTGAGGCGGCTCGGATCCGGGAGCGCCTGCCGCTTAAGGTGGCGAAAGCCGTTTCGCTCGGGTATCATTTCACGCTCATATTGCCGGTGTAGCTCAGTTGGTAGAGCAGCGCATTCGTAATGCGAAGGTCGGAGGTTCGACTCCTCTCCCCGGCACCATTCACCAGGCATTTCCAGCAATGTCGCTGAAATTCCGCTCCTCGATCTGCACGCAATATGTGACTTCCTCCAACGCCCGGCGCGTCCAACCGAAATAACTGCCGATACGCGGGCCCGCACCGGGTCTCGGGTGTTGAGATCGCAGGCGAGCGGCACCGCGCGGTCGATTGCGCGCTGGGTCGGGTCGAGATGCCCGGGAGCGCCATGCAGGCGCGGGCTCGGCGCTACCGACAAATCGTCCCCACTTTCTCACTCCGGATGTCCCCCATGCGAGTTTTCAATTTCAGCGCCGGTCCCGCGGTGTTGCCCGAACCGGTGCTGCGCCAGGCAGCAAGCGAGATGCTCGACTGGCACGGCAGCGGGATGTCGGTGATGGAGATGAGCCATCGCGGCAAGGAATTCATGGGCATCGCCGACAAGGCGGAGGCCGATCTGCGCACGCTGCTCGCGATCCCGAACAACTACAAGGTGCTCTTTTTGCAAGGCGGCGCCGTCGCCGAGAACGCCATTGTTCCCATGAATCTCCTGGCCGGAAAATCAGGCGCCCACTACGTCAACACCGGCGAATGGTCGAAGAAGTCGATCAAGGAAGCCCGGAAGTACTGCGATGTCCACATCGCCGCTTCGGCGGAGGATGAGCATTTCACCTACGTTCCGGCGCAGAGCGCGTGGAATGTCGGCAAGGACACCGCCTACGTGCATGTGTGCACCAACGAAACGATTGGCGGCGTTGAGTACCAGTGGACGCCCGATACCGGCCGTGTGCCGCTGGTTGCCGACATGTCTTCCCACCTCCTGTCACGGGTGATCGACGTCTCGAAGTACGGCGTGATCTACGGCGGCGCGCAGAAGAACCTGGGTCCCGCGGGGTTGACGCTGGTGATCGTCCGTGACGACCTGCTCGATCGTAGCCTCGCCATCACGCCGTCCGCGTTCCACTGGAAGGAGCAGGCCGAAGCCGGTTCGATGCTCAACACGCCACCCACCTACGCGATCTACATTGCCGGGCTGGTGTTCGAGTGGCTGCTGGCCCAGGGTGGCGTTCCTGCCATAGAGCAAAGGAATATCGCCAAGGCCGCCCTGCTCTACGACTTTCTCGATCGGTCATCGTTCTATCGCAGCCCGGTGCGCACGCACGATCGCTCGCGCATGAACGTGCCGTTCAAGCTGCGCGACGAAGCCCTCGATGGCCCCTTTCTCAAGGGTGCGGAGGCGGCCGGCATGGTGCAGCTCAAAGGGCACCGCGCCGTGGGCGGCATGCGGGCGTCGATCTACAACGCGATGCCCATCGAAGGCGTGCAAACGCTCGTCGATTACATACGGGCCTTCGAGCAGCGCCACGCATGATCAAATTTCAGATCCTCACCCTCAATCACATTGCCGGCCAGGGCCTGCACCGCTTTCCTGCGGCGCGCTACACCGTGGGCAACGCGGTCAAGCATCCCGACGCAATCCTCGTGCGTTCGCACAACATGGACGACAAGGAGATACCGGCGAGCGTGCGGGCGATCGGCAGGGCGGGTGCCGGCACCAACAACATTCCGGTTGCCGCCATGTCGAAGCGCGGCGTGCCGGTGTTCAATGCGCCGGGCGCCAACGCCAATGCGGTCAAGGAGCTCGTGCTCGCGGCGCTCCTGCTCGCGTCGCGCAACGTGATTCCCGCCCTCGCGTACGTCGCCGCGCTCGACCCCGCGGCTCCCGATCTCGAACAGCGCGTGGAGCACGGCAAGAAGCAATTCGCCGGATTCGAGCTTCCGCACCGATCGCTGGGAATTGTCGGCCTCGGTGCCATCGGCAGTCTCGTCGCCGATACCGCGCTCAAGCTCTCGATGAAGGTGGTCGGGTTCGACCCCGAGATTACGGTGGATGCGGCGTGGCGGTTGCCCTCCAGCGTGCGGCGCGCGAATACGATCGAGGAGCTCCTGAAGCATTCGGACTTTGTCAGCCTGCACGTCCCGCTGGTGCCGGCGACCCGGCACCTGATCGACGACAAGCGGCTTGCGGCCCTGAAGCATGGCGCGGTATTGCTCAATTTCGCGCGCGAAGGGCTCGTCGACGAAGACGCCGTGATCGACGCACTGCGCGCGCATCGGCTGAAGTATTACCTGTGCGATTTCCCAAGCGCCGCCCTGATGCATGTGCCCGGCGTGGTGGCACTGCCGCATCTGGGAGCATCGACCGCCGAGGCCGAAGAAAACTGCGCGGTGATGGTGGTGGATCAGGTGCGCGAGTATCTCGAAAACGGTAGCATTGCGAACGCCGTCAATTTTCCCAACGTCGAGATGCAGCGCGAATCACCGTATCGCGTGGCCATCGCCAATGCCAACGTGCCCAACATGCTCGGGCAGATCTCCACCGCCATGGCCCGCGCCGGACTCAACATCCACAACATGGTCAACAAGTCACGCGGCGAAATGGCCTACACCCTGGTTGATGTCGACAGCCCCGTCAACGACGACGTCATTCAAGCGCTTGCGGGCATCGAGGGCGTGCTGTCGGCGCGCGCGATTCCATCCCCTTGAGTCGCATTATTGATCGTACGTAATTCATGACCGTCATCCCTTCGAAAGTGACCGTGTGCCACCGTCATCCCTGCGACAGTGACCGTGTGCCACCGTCATACCTGCGACAGTGACCGTGTGCCACCGTCATCCCTGCGACAGCGACCGTGTGCCACCGTCATCCCTGCGACAGTGACCGTGTGCCACCGTCATTCCTGCGAACGCGGGAATCCATTTTCACACGGAAAACGGGGTCCTGTTGAAAGTCAGAATGGTTGCGCAATTCAAAGTCAAAATGGGTCCCTGCGTTCGCAGGGATGACGGTGGCACACGGTCGCTGTCGCAGGAATGACGGTGGCACACGGTCACTGTCGCAGGAATGACGGTGGCACACGGTCACTGTCGCAGGGATGACGGTGGCACACGGTCGCTGTCGCAGGG
>JANXZT010000436.1 GCA_025355395.1 Betaproteobacteria bacterium | reverse complement strand
CCTCGCCGGTGCCGCTGTTGCCAAGGGCGGCTTTCATGCACTGGCCGGCGCCGGCTTTTTCAAGATCAGCCTCGCCATCGTGCTCTCGCCGATGCTCGGGTTTGTGCTTGGCATGGTGTTGATGACCGCCGTCGCATGGATTTTTTTCCGGGCTGCGCCGCGGCGCGTAGACCGCTGGTTCCGGCGGTTCCAGTTCGTATCGGCGGCGATGTACAGCCTTGGGCACGGCGGCAATGACGCGCAGAAGACGATGGGGATCATCGCCATGCTGCTTTTCGCTGCCGGCATGAGCGGACCCACTTTTCATGTGCCGTTCTGGGTGGTGCTTGCGTGTCAGGCCGCGATGGCGCTTGGCACTTTGTTCGGCGGCTGGCGCATCGTCCGGACCATGGGCATGAAAATTACGAAGCTCAAGCCTGTGGGCGGCTTTTGCGCCGAAACGGGGGGTGCGATCACGCTCTTCCTGGCGACGGGGCTAGGCATTCCGGTGTCGACGACGCACACGATCACCGGTGCCATCATCGGCGTTGGAGCCACCCGCAAGCTTTCCGCGGTGCGTTGGGGCGTCGCCCAATCCATCGTGTGGGCATGGATACTGACCATTCCGTGCAGCGCCTTCATTTCGGCCATCGCGTGGTGGCTTGCACGCTACGCGCTGAACGCGAACGCGTGATGGCACCACCCGCGGCCGGCTCGAAGTGGGCCCCGCCAAGACGACACGCGGTTGCGTTCCTTGCCTTCGCGAAGCGTGTCCACCGGCATCTTCGCGATGTGGGCCTGACGCGCGCGGCGAGCAGCCTCTCCTTCACCACACTCCTGGGCCTCGTGCCGCTCCTCACCGTTGCGTTTGCTTCGGTCGCGCGCTTTCCGGTGTTCGAGGAATGGGTCACCGTTCTGGAGCGCTTCCTGCTGCGGCACATGCTGCCGTCGAGCGCCTACACAGTGGTGCACGAGCAGTTGAACGAGTTCGTCGAAAACGCGGCCGGTCTCACCGGTGTCTCCATCGTGTTTCTGGTTTTGACCGCGATAATGGCCACCGCCACCGTCGAGCGCGAGATCAACCAGATCTGGGGCATCCGTTCACGACGGCCGTTCGCGCGACGCCTTGTGACCTACGCAGTCGGATTGACCGCCGGCCCGGTGCTGGTAGGGGCGAGCATCGCCGCCCTGACGGCGTTCCTGTCGGAGTCGGTGGCCGCCGTGCCGTTGCGCGCCGTGGTCGCGTACGGAGTGCATCCGCTACCGCTCGCGATTGTCACCGCCGGCCTCATGCTGCTTTATGGGGTGGTGCCGGCCCGGCGCGTCCCCTGGCGGTGGGCGGCGGTCGGGGCGTTCGTCGCGGCGGTCGCGCTTGAAGGAGCCAAGGAAGCGTTCACTTTCTATCTCGTGAACGTACCGACGTACAAGGTGGTCTATGGCGCGCTGGCCGCGCTGCCGATTTTCCTGCTGTGGATTTACCTGTGCTGGATCATCGTGCTCGCGGGCGCGGCGGTGACCGCGGCGCTTACCGATCCACTCGCGTCCGACGGTACGCGGCTTGCAGGACCCGGTGCGAAGCGCAATGGGCACGATCCGCGGCGTGCGGCATGACAATCGGCGTGCGCTAGCCCTGCCATGGCCTGACCGCCTTGCCGAAAGGGAGCCGCCACGCTACATTTGAACGCGTTTTTCTTGCGGAGTTGAATCACTGTGTGGTCCATCATTCAAGCAGCCGGCTGGCCGATCTGGCTTCTCATCATCGCTTCGGTCATCGCACTTGCTCTCATTTTCGAGCGGCTGTGGTCGCTGCGGCAAAGCGCAGTGGCGCCGGTGGGGCTCGTCGATAAGGTACTGGTCGGCTTTCGTGAGCACGGCGCATCGCCCGAGCTTCTGGCCGCGACGACGCGCCAAGGGCCGCTCGGACGCATCCTGGCCGCCGGCCTCGCGAATGTGAAGAGCCCGCGGCCGGTGATGAAGGAAGCCATCGAGGAAATGGGCCGCGGGGTGACTCACGATCTCGACCGGTTCCTGACCACTTTGGGCACGATCGCGGCCATGTCGCCTCTGCTCGGGCTTTTCGGCACCGTGGTAGGGATGATCGAGATATTCGGTTCGCAAGGCGCGGCCGGGTCCAACCCCATCCAGCTCGCGCACGGCATATCGGTTGCGCTTTACAACACCGCATTCGGATTGATCGTGGCGATTCCAAGCATGATCTTCTATCGCCACTTCCGGGCGAAGGTGGATGGCTTCGTTATCGAGATGGAGCAACAGGCGATCAAACTCGTCGACTTCGCGCACAACGAGCGCCACTGACCGCACGTTTCAATGAACCTTCGCGGCACGCGCCCCCGGGACGATCCCGAGATCAACTTCATACCATTGATCGATGTCCTGCTGGTCATCCTGATTTTCCTGATGGTGACGACCACCTACCAGCGGGTCGCCGAGTTGCAGATCACCCTCCCCGAGGCCGACGCCGACCAGGCGAAGCAGCGGCCGAGGGAAATCAACGTCGGCATCGATGCCCAGGGGCACTACGTCATCGACCGCACGGTGTTTGCATTCACCACTGTCGCGGCACTGGGTGATTCCCTGCGTCGGGCCGCGGGTGACGCCAAGGATCCGGTCGTCATCATCAACGCCGACGCCAACGCCACGCATCAGTCGGTGATTCACGTGATGGAAGCGGCGCGCGTGGCGGGCCTGATTCACATTACCTTCGCCACGCAGTCCCCCGCGAAGTGATGCAATCGATGCGCCGATGCCGTCAACGCGCTGGCGGCGCGTGCTCCGCGACGCTCGCATGACGCTGCGCGAGCGCCTGATCGGGGCGTGGTATGCGCCGCGTCTCACGCCCCTCGCCGCCGCGCTTTCACCCCTGTCTGCGTTGTTCGCAGGTCTCGTCTGGACGCGCCGCCTGCTCTACCGTATTGGCGTGTTGCCTCAGGAGCGCTTGCCCGTCCCGGTGCTTGTCGTGGGCAACATCACGGCCGGCGGGACCGGCAAGACGCCACTGGTCATTGCCCTGGCACGAGCACTCGAAGAGCGCGGTTGGCACCCGGGGGTCATCAGCCGCGGCCATGGACGCGGCGGAGGATCGGGCGCGCGCATCGTCGATGAAAACGCGGCGGTGGGTATGGTGGGCGATGAGCCCCTCCTCATTGCCCGCTATGGCATCCGCGTTGCGGTGGGGGTGAGGCGCGCGCAAGCGGGTCGCGCGATGCTTGCCTCCTATCCACAATGCGATCTGCTGATCGCCGACGATGGATTGCAACACTACGCGCTCGCCCGGGATGTGGAGATCGCGGTGGTCGACGGCGCGCGCGGCTGTGGCAATGGCCTGCGTCTTCCGGCCGGTCCGTTGCGCGAGTCGCCGCGACGCCTCCGCACGGTCGACGTTGTGGTGGTAAACGGGAACGACGATGGACTCGCCGCGCTCCCGGGCGCCTTTTCGCTGCACCTCGCCGGCGAGGTATTCGCGTCGGTGGTACAACCGGCGCGCAAGAAGCCCGCATCGGTGTTCACCGGTGCGGATGTTCACGCGATCGCCGGGATCGGCCATCCCGAGCGCTTCTTCGAGACCTTGCGCGATCTCGGCATCACGCCGATTTGCCATCCTTATTCCGACCACCATCGCTACACGCGCGAAGACCTTGCGCTGCCCAGCGCGACGGCGATCCTGATGACCGAAAAGGATGCGGTAAACTGCGCCGACGCAGCCGATGAGCGTTGCTGGTATCTGCCGGTCGTCGCCAGCATCGATGCGGCGCTTGTCGATTGCATCATCACGCTCGTGGCATCGCGCGCTGCCACGGCCGGTTCGCACCATCGGCCTCCCATTTTCGCTGCGCGGAGCTGATCAACGGATACCGTCATGGACATGAAGCTTCTCGAAATACTCGTCTGTCCGGTCACCAAGGGGCCGCTCGTCTACGACAAGGAGCGGCAGGAGCTTATTTCAAAATCGGCGCGGCTCGCGTACCCGATCCGCGACGGGATTCCCGTCATGCTCGAGGATGAAGCGCGCAAGCTCACGCCCGAGGAATGCGAGTGACCAGGTAAAGCAGGCGTCATGGCCGCGTTCACCGCGCTCATCCCGGCGCGTTACCATTCGACCCGACTTCCAGGGAAGCCGCTTGCCGATATCGCAGGCAAGCCCATGGTCGTGCGCGTGGCTGAACAGGCGTTGCGTGCGGGCGCGCTACAGATCGTGGTGGCCACCGATGATGAGCGGGTACGCGCGGCCGTCGTGGCCCATGGCGTCACTGCTTGCATGACCCGCGCCGAGCACGCCACCGGCACCGATCGCCTGGCAGAGGCCGCAGCGCAGCTCGGTCTTGCCGACGACGCCATTGTAGTCAACGTGCAAGGCGACGAGCCCCTGCTGGCACCCACGCTCATTGCTGCCGTCGCCGAGCGCTTGGCGCGCGATCCGCACGCCGCGATCGCTACCGCATGCCATCCCATCACCGATGCGGCCGAAGCGTTCAATCCCAATGTGGTCAAAGTCGTGCTCGACCGCGACGGCGCGGCACTCTATTTCAGCCGGGCGACCATTCCCTGGGCCCGCGATGCCTTCGCCGAGAATCCGGGTGCGGTTCCGCCGGGATTGCCGCTCTATCGCCATTACGGCCTGTACGCCTATCGCGCCGGATTCCTGCGCAAATACGCGACACTTCCGCCGGCACCGATCGAATCGTTCGAGGCGCTCGAGCAGCTTCGTGCGCTATGGCACGGCTACCGCATCGTGGTCTAAATCACCGCCGGCGCGCCGGCGCCGGGTGTGGACACACCGGAGG
>JANXZT010000301.1 GCA_025355395.1 Betaproteobacteria bacterium | reverse complement strand
CCAACACCGGCCATCAATCGGGCTGGCCGCTTTGGTGGGCAGACCCTATCGTTTCAGAGCGCCAGTGGCAGCTTGGCGACCTCCACCCACGTGCCCTTGCTTTGGGAGGCGACGCACGCCTCGATGAACGCCATCGTATGCGCGCCCTCCTCGATGCGTGGATAGGCCAGGTGCTGCGGTGTGTCGCCGAGCGCGCGCGCCATCCGCTCCTGCGCCACATCGGCGTAGATGTTGGCGAATGCCTCGCGCAGCCCTTCCGGGTGACCGCGCGGCGTACGTCCGGCCGCGACGATGTCGGCGGGCAGGAAAGTGTCTCCGCGGCCAATGATCCTGACCGCTTCGCCCTGAATGGCAAGCCTCAAATAACCCGATTCGCGATGCGACCAGTCGAGCATGCCTTTCTCACCGTACACCCGCAGGCAAATGTCGTTTTCTCCCCCGGCTGCCGCCTGCGTCGCCGTGAAAGTACCGCGGGCGCCGCCTTCGAACTCGATCAGCGCCGAAACATAATCGACGACGGTGCGCCCGGGCAGCAGCGCGCACACGTCCGCGGCAACGCGCGCCGCGTTCAAGCCGGAGACGTGACACGCGAGATGTTGCGCGTGACAGCCAATGGTACTCATGACCAAGGCCAGACCGCTGCGTTGTCCATCGAGCAGCCAGCGCAGTCGATTGTTCTGCGGGCCATCCTCGATGCGAGTGGCAAGCCCGCTCTGGATGTATTCGACCTGCACCAGGCGGATCCTGCCGAGCGTGCCATCGCGCACCAGCGCGCGCGCATACCGGGTCATCGGATACGACGAAAAGCCATGCGCGATGGCGAAGAGCCGGCCATGCTTGCGGGTGCGGGCAACGAGATCGCAGGCTTCCCTGAAATCGTGGGTCACCGGCTTGTCGGCGATCACGTCAAGACCCGCTTCCAAGGCGGCCACCGCGAAGGGATAGTGGGTGTCGTTCGGCGTCATGATCGCTACCGCATCGATCCCGTCCGGGCGGGCTTTTTCCGCGGAAAGCATTTCGGTCACGTCGCCGTAACTTCTTGCCGCATCGATACCCAATCGCGGTCCGGCCGCGCGGGAGCGTGCCGCGTCGCTGGAAAAAACACCCGCCGTCGCGCGCCACCACCCATCCATCTCGGCAGCGCCGCGGTGCATCCCGCCAATCCACGAGTCGGGACCGCCACCAATGATGCCCAGACGAAGCGGGCGTCCGAATCGTCCTTTCAAATCTGCCATGCCTGCTCCTGGTAATGGGTTGCCAACGCGTCGTCGGATGCCGGCGAGGAGCGCGGCACGTCCGGCGCTACGGCATGTACTGGCCCCCGTTGACCTCGATGATCTGACCTGTCACGTAACCACTCATTTCATCGGACGCAAGGTAGACCAGCGTTCCCGCGCATTCGTCCGCCGTCCCCAGCCGATTCATCGGAATGGTGGCCTGCATGGCGTTCAATTGCTCCTGCGTGGAATAGCGCTCATGGAACGGCGTGGTAATCACGCCCGGCGACAAGGCATTCACCCGAATGCCGTCGCCGACCACTTCCTTGGCCCAGCCCCGCGTTGCGGTGGAGATGAAACCCTTGGCGCCGGCATAGATGATCGCACCGCCCCCGCCACCGTGACGCGCTGCGATCGACGTCACGTTGATCACGTTACCGCGCTTTCGCGCACGCATCAATGGAATCGCGTGGTGCATGAACAGCGCGACTTGCGTCACGTTGAGCGCCAGGACGGCGTGCAGGTAATCCTCCGTATAGTCCTCGATCCGGGTGCGTCCGATCATGCCGCCGGCGTTGTTGATCAGGACATCGATGCAACCATAGGCCGAGACGGTCTCGGCCACGATGCGTGCCACGTCGGCACCCCGCGTTACATCGCCGCCCGAGAGCGTTGCCTCACCACCGAGTTGCCTGCATTCGCTCGCAACGGCCTGTGCGGCGTCCTTGTTTGCGTTGTAGTGGATGACGATCCGGCAGCCAAGCCGCGCAAAGGCGCGTGCCGCCGCCGCACCGATACCGGTCGATGCGCCCGTGATGAGAACAGCCTTGCCTTTCAGATCCGACGCCATGGGTGCTCCTGAAGGTGGAAATGGGATGCTGACCGGGGAAGTCGAACGCTCGGACGTCGCCATTAAAAGTGTACTTGAATTTGTCGGACTTTAATGAGAATCTGTCGGACGAATCGTTTGACCATGCGCGAGAGCCCCCGCAAGATTGTGCCCTCACCGGCCACCCGCATCCGGCGCCTGGCCGATTTGTCACGCGCCGTACGGCCGGCCAAATCGGAGGCTGTCATCGACGCCTTGGGTTTCGATATCGTGTCCGGCAGGCTACAGGCCGGCGAGTTGCTCCCGACCGAGACCGAGCTCGCCCGCACCCTGGCATTAAGCCGGCCATCGCTGCGAGAGGCATTGAAGGCGCTCGCACAAAAAGGACTGGTCGAGGCGCGTACGCGGCGCGGCACGCTCGTCTGCGATCGGCTGCGCTGGGATGTCCTCGACGCCGACGTGCTGCGCTGGCTTGCGGCAGCGCCGCCGGATCGCGCATTTCTGATGGATCTCCTCGATGTGCGAACGATTTTCGAGCCTGCCGCGGCGAGCATGGCAGCGGCCCGCGCAACGCCGGACCAGATACTGGCGATCGAGAATGCGTTCGCGGCAATGGCATCCTCGCTGCCGCACGACGTCGAGGCCTGCTGCCGCCATGACCTCGCATTTCACGAGCTCATCACGTCGGCAACCGGCAATCGGCTCCTGATCCGCTTTGCCGCGGCGATACGCACGGCGCTGCTCGCCGCATTCCGGCTGTCGAGCAACGCGAGGGAGAGTTACGAAAGCTCGCTCGCCGAGCATCACGATGTGGCCGTCGCAATCAGGCGACGGTCCCCCGAAGATGCCGAGCGCGCGATGCGTCGATTGTTGGCAGGCACTGCACGCGATCTTTCACCGGCCTATCAGAAACTACCTCGTGGCACTCCGCCACGACGGCGTTGAACCGCGGGCAACCGCCCGCCATCCAGGAGCAACGTCCATGGCCAATTACATCAACGCCGTGCGGCAGGCGGCGAACCTTGCGCAGTCCATCGCGTGAAAGCCGCTCGATCTGGCGGCGGATTTCGGGAACGAGGGTGGCGTACGCCTGCAGCGTTTCCTCGAAATAGCGCGCTAATGGGCCGGAGTCGCCCTTGACATGGTCCCACTCCGGATAAGCAACCTTTCGCCTTGGGCGACCGCAGCCGCGGCGGCTACGCGCTCTGCCTGAGAGCGTGACCCGGTGTCGCCAATTGCATCAGTTCCAGCGTCGCGGCGAAGAGCTCGCTCTTCGGATCTGCCAGCTCGAGCAGAATATTGAAGTGATGGCAGCCCTTGACCACAATCTCCCGGATAGGAATCTCGCTCCAGGTTTCGGCCAGCAGGCGAGTCTGGCGGTGGAACTCTTCGCTTTCCAGAGCGCCGACGGGGATGAAAAGTGGGCCGTGCACCGTCGGACGGTAGTTGATCGGGCTGTTCCGCGCCGCGGCGTCGCGATCGAGCTTCACGGCGTCGTTGATCGACGTGAACAGGATCGGTTCGAGATCGTAGATGCCGCTGATCGGAAGGCCGCCTTTCATGAGTTCTGCCGGTAATGCCGGATCCACGCGTTGCCACTCGGTCGCCGCCATCATTGCCGTAAGATGCCCGCCCGCGGAGTTGCCGCCAATGTAAATGCGATCAGGATCGCCGCCGTATTTTCCG
>JANXZT010000283.1 GCA_025355395.1 Betaproteobacteria bacterium | reverse complement strand
GGCGCGGCCATCGCGCTCGGAATTGTCGCCACGCCACTCGCCGCCATTGTTCCGTTCCTGCAAAGGGGCAAACAACAAGGTATCGATTGCGAGCCGCTGCTCCTCGATGCCAGCCGGTTCATCCGCAACGGGGAACCGGCGCGCCCGGTGGAAACAGCGGCGGCCGGCGTGAAGGTGCCGGCTACGGATTCGGCCGTGCCGGTCAACGATCAGAAACCGTAGCCGACACCGGCCAGGAACACATCGGTGTCGCGATGATAATCGGCGAGCACCCGATTCCAGGACGCCCGAACGTGCCAATGCGGCGTAAAGCTGTAGCGCGCCGAAAACGTGATCAGGCCGGCCAGCCGTTCGCCGCCACTTCGCTGGGTATCGGGATTCCGGCGATCGATCGCGAGATACGGGCCTGCGCCCACGCTCAAGGCCACGCGATCGTCATGGGCGCGGCGCACGAGCCATAGTTGGGTTGCCGCGCCGTTGCGGCGAATGAGCCGGGCGTCGCCTTCGTTCAGGAAGCTTACCGTCCAATCCGCCCATCGCCGCAGGCTGCGTCGATACTCCACGCTCGTCGCCACGGAGCTCTCCGACGCGAAACTATTGACCACGGTCTGGCCAATCAGCAAATTGATCTCGTTGCGTGCAGTCGGGGTGACGCCCGGTATGGGCTCTTCGTCGATCAGTCCCGCTTCCCAGCGGTAGCCGACCCCGAGAAGGACCGCATTGGTGTCGAACGAGCCATACGTCCGCACATGGTTGGCGCGTAGCGACAGAAACCAGCGCGGGTGCCACTGCCATTGCGCAGCCGCGCTGTAGATCATGCCCCAACCGTGGTCGTTGCTGTAATCGCGCGTCGAATCCCTCGTGGTGTCGAAATAATAGAACGGGCCGGCGCCCGCGGCGAAGGAAAGTCCCGACGTGGTGCGAGGGCTGCGCAGCCACAGCTCCGGTGCGATCCCGTCGCGATGGTGGTTGTTCGGATGCCCCTCGTTCAGATAAAGCAAGCCGATTTCAAGGGGGCCCGCCACGCGCTCGTTGTAGTCGACCGCCCACGCCGTTGCCCGGTCGCCATTATCGATCACCTTCATCGGACCCCCATAGACCGTCAGGGCCTGTCCGTGGCCAATGCCCATCCCGACGACCGACAGCAGGAACACCGCGGCGAGCGCAGTGCCCCGGGGATGACGCCGGAAGGCGCGTGACGATAGTGTTGCGCCGACACGCGCATCGTGCCGGTCGCGATTCACGGGAGCGTGGCTGCGCATTTCAGGTGGCCTCTTCCTTCGGATATTTGCCAAGGGCGCGGCTATCGAACCACGCCAATCCTTGGCGATCGCGTCGTCGCAGAGCTTGGCGACTTACCCTGGTCTGCATGCACGCTCCTCAAATGATCCTTTTGAATTCGACGGCACGCCCGGGCGTTGGTTCAGCGCATCGCCTTACGCTACGGTAAGATGTTTCCCCGATGGCCGAAAGCATCGGCCTCGCGCCCATCACCACAAGGAAATGCGCAATGGAAGCGAATGGAAAGGTTGCGATCGTCACCGGCGCGGGCAGCGGCATCGGCAAGGCCGTTGCGCTCGCGTTGCTCGGTGCCGGCTATCGCGTAGCCCTCGCCGGCCGGCGTGAAGAGGCCCTTGCCCGCACCGCGCAGGAAGCAGGCGCTGCTGCGCCGCACGCCTTGGTGGTGGCCACCGATGTCGCCCGGGCCGAATCGGTAAAGGCTCTTTTTGCACGCACCCGCGAAACGTTCGGCCGTCTCGACGTGCTGTTCAACAACGCAGGAATCGGCGCGCCGGCGGTACCCCTTGAAGACATCACCCTCGATCAATGGCGCAACGTGGTCGACATCAACCTGACCGGCGTCTTTCTGTGCATCCAGGAAGCGTTTCGGCAAATGAAGGCGCAAGAGCCGCGCGGCGGCCGGATCATCAACAACGGCTCGATCTCCGCGCATGCGCCGCGTCCGCTCTCCGCACCTTATACGGCGACCAAGCATGCGATCACCGGCCTCACGCGTTCCGCCTCACTCGATGGACGCAAATACGACATCGCGTGCGGCCAGATCGATATCGGGAACGCTGCGACGGAGATGGCGGCCAGGATGGCCAAGGGTGTACCGCAAGCCAATGGCGAGATCGCGGTCGAGCCGCTCATGGACGTGGCCCACGTGGCGAGCGCCGTGCTCTACATGGCCAGCCTGCCGCTCGATGCCAACGTCCAGTTCATGACCATCATGGCGTCCAAAATGCCCTTTGTCGGTCGCGGCTAGCGCCGGCCGCTACTGGTCCTGCTCTCGGGCGTGGCTGCCCGGGCATTGCGGCACCTGGCCCCATTCTCCGCCGCAATACTGCCATCGAACCTTTTGCTCGCAGACCACCGAGCCCAGCAACGATTCATTGGCGCATGCGCGAAGGGCCGTGTCCATCCGCTCCCATTTGCCCAGCAGGACCTGCTTCCCGGCGGCTGGTGGCATGCTGGCTTTCACGGCCACCAGCGGCTCGGACGGCACAGTCTCGGGAAAGACGGCAGTCTCGCTCACGGGCTTTGCCAACGGTGCCGCATTGGCTGCCGACCTCGCCGATCCGGGCAGTTCGCGCGCAGGTAGCGCGCCGGCGGACCTTGGCGCCGGCCTCGGGTGCATCGACGCAACGGCGACACGTGGTTCGAGCGAGGGATCGACGGGGACGGGGGGCGCAGGCCCGAGGCGCGTGGCCGCGCCTGCACTTTCCTCCTGCACGCCGACTCCAAGCTGCGTCTCGCGAACGGCCGGCGCCACCAGCACCTCGCTGCCGGCGGGCACCGCGGTCACGGTGGCGACTTCCGGGGCGTCCGCAGTGGCCTGCATCAACCGGTACCCGACGTAGGCGACGACCATCACCATCAGGGCGACAATGATCCACACGAACGATGTCGCCGCCGCGTTGGTTGCAGGCACGCTTTGCTCCGGGGCTTCCACCGCGCGAACGATCCGCGGCCGTGGCTGCTCCTTGGGCCGGCGTGGCGACGCGCGTTGCGAGCGTGCGCCCGGTCCGGCCAGCGCCATCACCGGTCGCATCTGGAACTGCGAAACGGTCTCGTCGCGCGCGCGCTTCAGGGCCGCCCGGCAATCGCTGCAAAAAGACCCTCGCTCGGTCCGCTGTCCGCAAATCGCGCATTTCTTCATCTGCACTCTCCCGCAGTGGCTTTGGCCTGTTATGCCATTGTCATAGTAACAATACTTTGTCCGACTACGGAAGGCCGCTCATCGGGCGGCGGGCGGCTGCGGCGCGGCTTGCCCTTTCGGGGATTACCGAAATGAGTGACCGCGGTAGCAAAACTCCCGTCGTTCCCGCGGAGGCCGCAATCCAGCGTCTTTCGACCAACGCTACCGATAGGGGTCGGGAAGAGTTGCCCCTCCCCGCCCTCCGAACCGTCCGTGCGGTTTGCCCGCATACGGCTCTCCAGTCGGTGGTTTCCTCATCGGGATTGTCTCGCGAAGAGCCACGCCGTGTGCATGGCGAACAGCCCAGCTTCCGCGAAGAAAGCAGCGTATGGCTTTGTCCATCAAACTGAACCACTTGCCTCCTTTGACGCCGTTGCCCAGCGCCAACAACAGGCGCTCCGTCCACAGCGACGCTTCCACCCACGACCCATTGCGATCGTGCGTTGCTGTGCCTTGCGTAGCCCTCGCGGGCACTCGCGACACTGATCTCTTGCTTCGCTCTGTCCGTCACGCCTCCACCTTCCTGCCTCCCTTCCCTCCGCGTGGCTTTGCTCTCCACGCCTCTCACGGCTGACACCGCATCGGTACTATGAAGGCTCTGACTCCTGCCTCCCGTCGCCACGGTCGGCAGGTCTCTCCGCTTACTCCGCTTTGCCTTCCGAACATCCCGCCCCCAACCACGTCATGTGCCCAACCGTCGCTTTATCCGTCACCTGCAGCGCGATTGGCTATTCCGGACTTCACCGTGGAATCGCCGGCTCGCCGCACCATATCCGCCGAATCGGGTTCGTTAACCTGCGGGCTACTCGCTCGCCTCCGGTTGCTCTCCACCCCGCCTCGCAGCGACGCAGTTACCTTCAGCTACAGAGCTGTGACCAACTCTGGCGCGGACTTCCACCACG
>JANXZT010000255.1 GCA_025355395.1 Betaproteobacteria bacterium | reverse complement strand
GCCGACGTGCTCGATGCACCGGCCGACGAAATCGCCGTGAAGCACGCCAAGGCCGGAGTCGCGGCGCTGACGGGGAAGTTTCCGGTCTACGGTTGACAGAATGAAATGCCCCTTTTGCACCAGCGCCGACACGCAGGTGATCGATTCCCGCGTATCCGAGGCGGGGGACAGCATCCGGCGGCGGCGGCGGTGCCTCGAATGCCAGAAGCGATTCACAACCTACGAAACGGTCGAGCTGCGGCTGCCGCAGGTTGTCAAGACCGATGGCACGCGGTCCGATTTCGACGCGGGCAAAGTGCTCATCGGATTCACCCGTGCGCTGCACAAGCGGCCGGTGCCCACCGAGTTCATCGATCAGGCCGTCCACCGGATCGTGCAGCAGGTGTTGGCATTGGGTGAGCGCGAAATTCCCTCCCGGCAGATCGGCGAGATGGTGATGCAGGAGCTCTACAAGCTCGACAAGGTCGCCTATATCCGCTTTGCGTCGGTCTATCGTGACTTCAAGGATGTCGATGATTTTCGCGATGCCATTCGCAGCATCAAGAAACGCTGAGTGCGCAGCGGCGTGTCCGCGCATCGCTCATCGAGCCTTGATGCAACGCGTGCAATCGGCGACGCGCAACGGCGCCCTCGCAAGCTGGGTCGCGCCAAGCGTTGCCGGCGACGTTGCGTAAAAGCGTATAGGACGTGGCGCGACCGTCCTTCAGTAACGTCGATGCCGCGCACATGGCGCGGGCGCTCGCACTTGCCGAGCAGGGTCTCTATACCACCACCCCCAATCCGCGTGTCGGCTGTGTACTCGTGCGCGATGGCGTGGTCATCGGTGAAGGTTTCCACGAACGCGCCGGAGGGCCACATGCCGAAGTGCGTGCCATCGCCGACGCGCGCGCGCGTGGCCACGATGCGCGCGGCGCCACGGCTTATGTCACGCTGGAACCGTGCAACCACATCGGGCGCACCGCTGCGTGCACGGAAGCCCTTGTTGCAACCGGCGTGGCGAGGGTGGTCGCTGCCATGGAAGACCCGAATCCCAACGCCGCACACGGCCGGGAACGGTTGCGTGGGGCAGGTCTCACGGTCGACGTTGGCCTGATGGAACGGGAGGCAACCGCGCTGAACTGCGGATTTGTGAAGCGAATGGTGCATGGCCGGCCCTGGGTCAGGCTCAAGGCCGCGTCCAGTCTCGATGGTCGCACGGCACTGGCCGACGGCGAAAGCAAATGGATTACCGGTGCGGAGGCACGGCGCGACGGACATCGCTGGCGCGCCCGGGCGTGTGCCATCGTTACCGGCATCGGCACGGTGCGCCATGACGATCCGTGGTTTACCGTGCGCGATGTCGCCACAAGCCGCCAGCCGCGTCGTGTCGTGCTCGATCGCCACGCCGAGACACCTCCGGCGGCACACGTGTTCGAAGGCGAGGGCGCGCTGGTGGTCACCGCCGGCGGCCGTAATCCGCTGTGGCCGTCGCAGGTCGAGGTCGTGGCGTTGCCGGATGCGGATGGTCGCATCGATCTTGTGGCGCTCATGCGCGAGCTCGCAAGACGCGAGATCAATGAGGTCCACCTCGAAGCGGGAGCCGGCTTGAACGGTGCCTTTCTGGCGGGACGTTTGGTGGACGAAATCGTCCTTTACCTCGCGCCTTGTCTCCTCGGCGATCCCGCACGTGGCATCGCGGCGTTCGCCGGCGGGCTGTCGCGGCTTGCCGACCGCATTGCGCTGGAGATTTCGACCATCGAGCCGGTGGGCGCCGATTGGCGGGTGACTGCGCGAGTGGCCGGAGCGGCGCACTGATGTTCACGGGGATCGTGGAGGCTGGCGGTCGCATTGCAGCCGTCGTTCCGCAGGGTGATGGGGCGCGGCTCCTGGTTGACGTGGGTACATTGAGCGTGGACGACGTCCAGTCGGGCGACAGCGTTGCGGTGAATGGCTGCTGCCTGACCGTGGTCGCACTCGACAGGAATCCCGCGCGGCTGGCGTTCGACGTTTCAGCCGAAACCCTGCGCTGCACCGCGGGCCTTGAAGCGCTGAGCTACGTCAATCTGGAAAAGGCGCTGCGCCTCGCCGATCGCCTCGGCGGACACCTGGTGAGCGGACACGTCGATGGCGTGGGCGCGGTGGTCGCCTTTGATCAGGTGCCCGCGAACGATGCCGGGTCCGCGAGTTGGCGCCTCGTGGTCGAAGCGCCCGCCGCGCTCGCGCGCTTCATCGCGGCCAAGGGTTCCGTCGCGCTGCAGGGCGTGAGCCTGACGGTGAACGCAGTGGCGGGCGCGCGGTTCGAAGTCAATCTTATCCCGCACACGTTGGCTGTTACCAACTTGCGGTTGCTCACCGTCGGATCGCGAGTGAATCTGGAGGTCGACGTCATGGCGCGATACGTAGAGCGGTTGGTTCACGCCGGATCAGACGGTATCGGCGGACAATAGTCTCATGCATATCTGCCGGCCGCCGGTTGTGAGCCTTCAGGTTGTCCCTTGCGTAATCTTCTATCAGCACACCCCTCGGTCATACGGGCGCGCACATCGCGACTGCATCCGGCCCGTAGCCTTCGGGCACGTAGCCGTTGACCACCATTTGCGCTTTAACGGCTAGGCTGGTCGTATACCGGTGATTGGAATCGAACCGGTTATTCCACAAACGATAGACTGGTTCGGTGCCTGCACGACAAGCTCCCGTAAAAATGTTCGGTAACTCTATGTAGAACGCGGCCGACGTTTCCAGGATATAGCCGCTGTAGTTTGGATCGAAGCCTATCCGGTTCGAAATGTTTGCACATTCCTCCGGCGATGCCGAGAAGAAATGTGAATTGCCATGCTGCGGGGGAATGTAGAACCTGCATACGGGGTTGAGGAACGATGAGGGTGTCGCGTACACAAAGAAGGCCCCGTTCGTACGCACCCATCCGGGAATGCGCCCTGAATCGAGTGCATCGATGTCGGGTTGAAGATTGCTGATGAAGTAGTGGTCGAGGACTGCGTTGTAG
>JANXZT010000237.1 GCA_025355395.1 Betaproteobacteria bacterium | reverse complement strand
AGCGTCTTGCGGCCGAAGGAGCCGCCCGACGCTTCCACCGCACCGCCCGGATACTGGCTGCCGCTCTTGGTATAGATCGCAAGAGCGCCGCCCAAGGTGTTGAGGCCGAAAGCTGGATTAGACCCCGGAATCAGTTGGATGCTCGATATCGCCGACGGCGGGATCAAGTCCCAGTTGACGACGTCACCGAACGGCTCATTGATCCGTACGCCGTCCTGAAAAACGGACACACCCTGTGGCGTGCCGAGCAACGGGGACGCTTTGAAGGCGCGGAAATTGACGTCCGGCTGAAACGGATTGCCTTGGCCCGCGTTGACCGTGACGCTGGTCGGATTCTGCTCCAGGTAGTCAGCGAGATTGGCTTGGCGCTGTTTCAAGAGGTCCTTGCTGGTGTAGATCTGCACATTCGCCGGGACATCCTGGAGCCGCGTGCCGAGGCCCGGCAGCGGCGTGGTGCCGACTACTTGGATGGTTGGCAGCTCCACCACCTCAGCGGGATTGTCGGCGGCGAGTGACTGTGTCGCGGTCGCCAGCGCGGACCAAGAAAGAAGAGCCGCTACACGACGAACACGGGCGACAGGCTGTCGCGACTTCATTGACGGCTCAATTGAGGCGCGTCCTGTCGTTTGACGCGCGTATGCATTGGAGCTTCGACGACACCAGGCGCTTCCCTTTGCTTGCAACTCGTGCAGCTTCCCAATCCAGCTAAAAACCACCGCATGCGTGGGATAATTTCCGTATGTCGTTCATGAATCCCCATCGCGCACCGTCCCCTTATCTGCTGCTGACCCTCGCGCCGCTGTTCTGGGCCTGCAACTGGATTATCGGGCGCGGGGTGGCGAGCGACATCCCCCCTTTGGCGATGACCTTCTTCCGCTGGTTCTTCGCCGTGCTGATCCTGGCGCCCTTCGCCTGGCCCCATGTGCGGCGGGAGTGGCCGCTGGTGCGCGCCCATTGGAAGACGATGGTTTTTCTGGGGGCGGTTGGCGTAGGAACGCACAATGCGCTCGCCTACATCGAGCTCAATTTCACCACCGCGACCAATGGCGTCATTCTCAATTCATTCATCCCGGTGATGATCATCGCGCTTTCGTGAGCGTTCCTCGGGGAGCGTCTTTCGGGCCTGCAACTTGTGGGCGTGCTGGTGTCCCTCGCCGGGGTGCTTACCATTCTCGCCCAAGGCAGCGTCGCAGTCCTCGCATCGCTCAAGCTCAACATCGGCGACATCTTCGTGATTCTTTCGATGGCAATGTGGTCGGTTTACACCATCTGCCTCAAGTGGCGCCCGGCAGGCCTGCACATGCTGACCTTCCTGTTCGTGCTGGCCTGCATCGGCGACTTGTGCGTGTTGCCGCTTTTCCTGGCCGAGATCGCGTTCGGAAGACACATGTCGGTGACCTTCACCAATATCGCCGCCCTGTTCATCGTCGGGTTGTTCTCGTCGGTGCTCGCCTATATCTTCTGGAACCGTGGCGTCGAGTTGGTAGGCCCGAGCGTTGCGGGTCTCTTCGTGCACCTGATGCCGGTATTCGGCGTAATACTGGCGTGGATTTTTCTCGACGAGCGTCTCGCGCCGTTTCATCTCGCCGGCATTGCGTTGATCCTCACCGGCATCTGGATCACGAGCCGCCTGGGGCGCCGCATTGCACCCGCGCCGGCGGGCACCGACTGAAGCGGTTCCGGGCGAGAGAAGGCCTGCCGCACGGTCGGGCCTGCCGTTGCGCCGCGGTCAGGCGGGGACGCGCCCGTACTTGTCTTCGAAGCGCACGATGTCGTCCTCGCCAAGATAGTCGCCACACTGCACTTCGATCATCACCAGCGGTGCGCTTTCGGGATTGGCCAGGCGATGGCGGGTTTCGACGGGAATGTAGGTTGATTCGTTGGCGGTGATGCGAAACACCTTGTCATCGCGGGTCACTTCCGCGACACCGCACACTACCACCCAGTGTTCGCTGCGCCGATGGTGCAACTGCAGCGACAGCGCGGCGCCAGGCTTCACTTCGATGCGCTTGATCTTGAATCCCGGACCATCCTGCAGCACGGTGTAGGCGCCCCAGGGCCGGGCAACGGTCTTGTGCAGCTTGTACGCCTCGTGCCCACGCGCCTTCAACTCGCCCACGACTTCCTTCACGCGCTGGAGATGGTCGCGATGGGCCACCAGCACGGCGTCCGCGGTATCGATGATCACGAGGTTTTCGATGCCCACGGTTGCAACCACCCGATCTTCGGCGTGCACGTAAGTGCCCGTCGTGGCGATCGACACCCGCTCCCCGCGCCCGCGATTGCCCGCATGGTCGGGCTCGGTCAGGTCCGAAATCGCTTGCCACGATCCGACATCGCTCCAATCGAATGCGCCGCGCACCACCGCGACGGCGCCGTCCGCGGTGGCATTTTCCATCACCGCGTAGTCGACTGAAATATCCGGTACGGCAGCAAAAAGAGCGGTATCGATTTCGAGCATGCGGCTATCCGCTTTTGCAGCGGTGGCCGACCACACCGGCCTGACCGCTTCGAGCACTGCGGGAGCGTAGCGCGCGAACGCATCGAGGATGGCGCGCGCGGTGAAGCAGAACATCCCGGAATTCCAGACATAGTTGCCGGCGGCGACATATTCGAGCGCGAGCGCAGCGGACGGCTTCTCGACGAATCGCCGCGCCCGGACGACCGGCAGCGCTGCGGGTGCGTCGTCGAGCGGGTCGCCACATTCGATGTACCCGAAGCCCGTTTCCGCGCGGGTCGGCGTGATGCCGAAGGTGACTAGACTGCCGCTTTGCGCCGTTCCGACCGCGCGCGTGACGGCCTGCGCAAAGCCTTCCTGATCGCGTATCAAGTGATCGGCCGCCAATATGAGCAGGACCGCATCGGCGCCGTGCTGCGCCTGTGCGTAAAGTGCGGCGAGGGCGACAGCGGGCGCAGTATTGCGACCGAACGGCTCGAGGAGGTACGCGGCGTCGGCCAGCAGCATTGACGGCGACAGCCCGGCGTAGACGTCCTTGGTATGAAAGTAATAGTCGCGGTTGGTGACGGTCAGCAGCGCTTTGGCGCCGGGCAGGGCGAGAGCGCGTGTCGCCGTCTTACCCAGCAGTGTTTCACCGTCAGGCAACGGCATGAACGGTTTCGGGGCGGACTCGCGCGAGAGCGGCCAGAGGCGAGTCCCGGCACCTCCGGAAAGGATGACCGGAATCAGCGGAGCGTTCGGCATCATTGCAGCTCGTTTTGGCTTGAAGTGGACGGCAGTCTACCCCATCTAAGTGATTATCGACGAGGTTGCCCGGGCGTCACGCAATGTACGCAACAGCCTCGGACGAAACTTTGCGAGGGAACTTCGCGACCCGAGTGATATCATAGATTTTCCAGCGCTACGGCCGTTGTCTGCCAGACGGCCGCGCCACGACGATTACCGGGGGTGAACTGGTTTCGACGGGGGTTGCAAAACAGCGCGGGGCATGCCGAGGCGCTTGTCCTCGTAAATCCCGAGCAATCGCAAACTTAACTGCGAACGACGAAACGTACGCTCTGGCGGCTTAATCCCGCCGGACCTTGCACCGGGCGGCGCTCAGCCCGGGTGACGAAGCTGGTAACAGTGTAGTCACGGCAAGGACCCTTCGAGCGATCGCGTCCGTCCGGGTCACTTGGGCGAGGCGCTAAATCTAGGTGACTGGTTCCGCCATCGTCTGTCAGTCAACGGTGTCGGGGCGAGAGCACAATGACTCGACTAAGCATGTAGTCCTGACTGTGGAGCGCCTTCGGACGCGAGTTCGATTCTCGCCACCTCCACCAACCCAGAGAATGACGGCCCCTTCGCGGGGCCGTTTTCTTTTCCGTTTCATAGTGCAGGCGAGTCTTGCGCTGTCTATGCCAGTTCATTGGTATCAAATCGAAATGCTGGAAAGAATGGTGGTAAGGG
>JANXZT010000220.1 GCA_025355395.1 Betaproteobacteria bacterium | reverse complement strand
ATGCCGTGAGATCCGGATAGCGATAGAACCGATCGAAGGCGATGGCGGGCATGAACAGGCGAGAGGCAGGCGCAGCGTGGAGTGTCAGGGCCTGCGCCGCACGGCGTCAAGTTTGATGGGTGCGAAGCTTGGCTTGCACTGCTTGGATGCCGTATATTTATACGGTAACAGGCGATCCCTTCGGTGGCCACCCCTTTGACAGCTCGTTGAATCAGTTCATTGAAATCGGGCCGGTTCAAAGTCAAAAATGGATCCCTGCGTTCGCAGGGATGACGGTGAAGCGCCGCCACTGCCGCAGGGATGTCGGTGAAGCGCCGCCACTGCCGCAGGGATAGAGGGTGCCATGCCGTCACCCATTGCTTCGTCATTCCCGCGCACGCGGAAATCCATTTTTTTACAACGCTATTTAGATGCTACCCGCCTACGCCGAGCTGCATTGCCTCTCCAATTTTTCATTCCTGCAGGGTGCATCGCATCCCGAGGAGTTGGTGGAACGCGCGCACGGTCTCGGTTATCACGCACTGGCACTCACCGACGAGTGCTCGGTGGCGGGCGTGGTGCGCGGACATCTCGCCGCCAGGGAATGCGGGCTCAAGCTTCTGATCGGCAGCGAGTTCAAGTTGGCCGATGGCGTGAGGCTGGTCCTGCTTGCCACCGACCGTGAAAGCTACGGCAACCTCACCCAGCTCATCACCTGCGGCCGGCAGCAGGCGCCCAAAGGCGAATATCGGCTACGCCGTGAGGACGTGGTGCGGCATGCGGGCGGGCTTCTGGCGCTCTGGATCTCTCCGCCGCCGGCCGCGGACGACGATGCCGGCGCATTGGAAGAAGCGCAGTGGATTCGCGACCTCTTTGACAATCGCGCTTGGCTCGCCGCGGGACTTTTTGCGCGGGCGGAAGATCAGCGCCGCATCACCCGCCTGATGCGTATCTCCGCCACTACCGGCCTGGTCGTCGTCGCCTCGGGGGACGTGCATATGCATGTGCGTGCCCGCCGTCCGTTGCAGGACACCATGACCGCCATCAGGCTCGGCCGACCGCTCGCCGAATGCGGCTATGCGCTTTTTTCCAACGGTGAGCGCTACCTGCGCTCACGCGGACGATTGGCCGCGCTTTATCCCGAAGCGTGGTTGGCGGCAAGCGTGGAAATTGCCGATCGCTGCACCTTCTCTCTCGATGAGTTGCGCTACGAATACCCCGATGAAATAGTGCCTGCGGGCGCCACCCCGACCTCGCATTTGCGCACACTCGTGGAAGAAGGCCTGGTGCGGCGTTTTGGCGCGACGGGTGCCGTGAGTGCAGACGTGCGCGGCCTCATAGAGCGCGAGCTCGCCTTGATCGCCGATCTCAACTACGAGCCCTACTTTCTCACCGTGCACGACATCGTGGCGTTTGCGCGCCGCGAGCACATCCTGTGTCAGGGCCGTGGGTCTGCCGCCAATTCCGCGGTGTGCTACGCGCTCGGCATTACCGAAGTCGATCCCTCGCGCATGAGCATGTTGTTCGAGCGGTTCATCTCGAAAGAACGCAACGAGCCGCCGGATATCGACGTCGATTTCGAGCACGAGCGGCGCGAAGAAGTGATGCAATATATCTACCGCAAATACGGCCGCGACCGTGCCGCATTGGCGGCCACGCTCATCACCTATCGCCCCAAGAGCGCGGTGCGCGACATCGGCAAGGCGCTGGGTCTGGATCTCGCCCAGGTCGATCGACTGGCCGGCGTGCTCGGGTGGTGGGAAGGCCGCACCGTGGCGCCGGAGCGAATCCGCGAAGCCGGGTTCGACCCCGACAATCCGGTCATCGTGCGTCTGGTGACCCTTGCCGACGCGTTGATGGGTTTTCCGCGCCACCTGTCGCAACATGTCGGGGGCTTCGTGATCGCGCGCGGGCTCCTCGAACGCATGGTGCCGGTCGAAAATGCGGCGATGGCCGATCGCACCGTCATCCAGTGGGACAAGGATGACCTCGACGCGCTGGGACTGCTCAAGGTCGATTGCCTCGCCTTGGGCATGCTCACCGCCATTCGCAAGTCGCTCGATCTGATCGGCCGGTTTCGCGGCCAGCCGCTACGCATGCAGGACATCCCCGCCGAGGATCCCGCCGTATACGAAATGGCGCGGCGCGCCGACACCATCGGTGTATTCCAGATCGAATCGCGCGCCCAGCAAGCCATGTTGCCGCGGTTGAATCCGGTGTGCTTCTACGATCTGGTCATCGAGGTCGCCATCGTGCGGCCGGGCCCGATCCAGGGTGGCATGGTCCATCCCTACCTGCGCAGGCGGCAGGGGCTGGAGCCTGTCACCTATCCCAGCGATGCCGTAAGAAGCGTGCTGGAGCGCACGTTGGGCGTGCCGATCTTCCAGGAACAGGTGATGCAGCTCGCCATCGTCGCGGCTGGCTTTTCCCCGGGCGACGCCGATCAGCTGCGACGCTCGATGGCGGCGTGGCGCCGGCGCGGTGGGCTGGAAAAGTTCGAGGTTCGGCTGATCGACGGGATGCGCACCCGCGGTTATACCGAAGCGTTCGCGCGGCAGGTCTGTCAGCAAATCCAGGGTTTTGGCGAATACGCCTTTCCGGAATCCCACTCGGCTTCGTTTGCGCTGCTGGTCTACATCTCGGCATGGCTTAAGCATCACGAGCCCGCCGCCTTTTGCGCCGCCTTGATCAATGCCCAGCCGATGGGCTTCTACGCGCCTGCCCAGCTCGTGCAGGACGCTCGCAGGCATGGCGTCGAGGCGCGCGCAGTGGACGTGATGATCAGCGCTTGGGATTGCACGCTGGAAGTGGGGTCAGAGACGACTTTTCCGCCCGGGACTGTTGGCAAGCGGGATCCCTGTTTCGAAAAGTCGTCTCTGACCCCACTTTCAGAAAAGTCGTCTCTGACCCCACTTTCGCCGCTCCCAGTTCTTCGCCTGGGTCTGCGGCTGGTCTCGGGACTATCCAAGATCGGCGCCGAGCGCATCATGGCGGCGCGTGGAGAGGCGCCCTTTGCCAGCGTGGCCGATCTTGCCCGCCGCGCCAGGCTCGACAAGCGTGATCTCGATCGTCTCGCCGAGGCGGGGGCGCTCGCCGCTCTGGCGGGGCATCGCCACCGCGCGGTGTGGGATGTCGCCGGGGTGGAGCGCCTGCCCGCGTTACTCGCCGAAAGCGTTTTCGACGAGTCCGCCCCGGTGCTCACCACGCCGACGGAAGGACAGGACATCGTCGCCGATTACCGCACCCTTGGCCTCACGCTGCAGCGCCATCCATTGGCGTTGTTGCGGTCCCGTCTTTCCCGCCGGCGAATGATCACCGCGGATGAGCTTGCGCATACGCCGCATGGACGGTTGGTGCGCGTGGGCGGCCTCGTCATTGGCCGCCAGCGACCGGATACTGCCAGTGGGGTAATTTTCGTGACCCTCGAAGACGAAACCGGAACCATCAATGTCATCGTCTGGCGCGATCTTTCCGATCGGCAGCGTCGCGAGTTGTTGGGCTCCCGGCTGATGGGCGTCCATGGTACGGTCGAGCGCGAGGGCAGCGTGGTGCACGTGGTCGCCGGACATCTGGCCGATCTCTCGTCGCTCCTGGGCGCGCTGCGCAGCCGCTCACGCGACTTTCATTGATCTAAGTGGGGTCAGAGACGACTTTTCGAAGCAGAACGCTGCCCGCCGACAGGCCAAAACGGAAAAGTCGTCTCTGACCCCAGTTTTATACCAAAGCTGACCGGTTATGCTCTCTCCTTGAAGCGCATGTTGCGTAAGAAGGGCCTGCGGACGGCGACCAACCGATAGTCGCGCGGCAGCTTTCGACGTTGCCTGCCGCAAACACCCGACAGGAGGACGTTTGGCCAAGGCGGAGTTCGATCTGGTGGTCATCGGTGGAGGCGCCGGTGGCCTCGTCGCGGCGGCCGGAGCGGCCGCGCTCGGCGCCAAGGTCGTGCTCATCGAGAAGCATCGTCTCGGCGGCGATTGCCTGTGGACGGGCTGCGTTCCCTCCAAAAGCCTCATCAAGTCGGCACGCATTGCCCATGAGATGCGCGAGGCGGACCGTTGGGCGATTACGGCGGCGGATCCCGAGCCCGACCTGGCCCGCATCATGGACCGCGTCGCCGGGGTCATCGCCGGGATCGCGTCGCACGACAGCCCCGAGAGGTTCGAGAGCATGGGTGTCAAGGTCATCCTGGGTGCGGGACGCTTCGTGGGCCACGATGCCTTCGCCGTCAACGGACGCACGCTCACCGCGCGAGCCTTCGTGCTCGCCACGGGTTCCCGGCCTGCCATTCCGCCAATCCCGGGCCTGGATGACGTGCCACACCTCACCAACGAGACGCTGTTTCATTTGCGTGAGCCAGTGCCGTCCCTCGTCGTCCTGGGCGGAGGGCCGATTGGCTGCGAGCTGGCGCAGGCGCTGCGGCGTCTTGGCAGCGAAGTGACCACGGTCGATATCGCGGCGCAGATACTGCCCAATGAAGACCCGGACATGGCGGCGGTCGTCCGTACGCGCATGGAGCAGGAAGGGGTCGCATTCGCGATGCAGTCCACATTGACCCGGATCGAGGGCACGGCCGGCGCCTTGCACCTTGTCATCAAGACCGACAGCCGCGAGCGCACGCTTTCCGCCTCGCATCTTTTGGTGGCGGTGGGACGCAAGCCCAACATCGAAGACCTCGACCTCGCGGCAGCCGGCGTGCAATTGGCGAAAGGACGGCTGGTTGTCAATGCACGGCTTCAAACCACTAATCCCCGGATCTTCGCCGTCGGCGACGTGGCCGGAAGCTATCAGTTCACGCACTTGGCCGAGCATCACGCCGGCATCGTGCTGCGCCATGCCCTCTTTCACATGGCGTGGGCCAAGCCTTCGCCGGTCGTTCCATGGTGCACCTATACCGACCCCGAGCTCGCTCGCGTGGGGCTTTCCGAAACCGAAGCGCGTGCGCAATCGATCGATCACCGCGTTTATCGCTTCGACGTCGCCGACAACGATCGGGCCCGCACCGAAAGCGAGACCACGGGATTCGCCAAACTCATCACCGGCCCACGGGGCAGGATCATGGGCGCGTCGATCGTCGGTGCACACGCCGGCGACCTCATCGGCGAATATGCGCTGGCCATGCAGCACGGACTCAAGGCGAGCGCGGTATCGGGCACCATCCATCCTTATCCGACGTGGGCCCAGACCAATCGGCGCGTGGCCGACCAGCAGCTCAAGGCCAGGCTGACGCCCTCGGGCAAGCGCTGGCTGCAACGTATTTTCCAGTTGCGCGGCACATGAAGCCCGCCTCCGCGTCCCCGGCAGCGCGCCGTACCCCGCCGTGGGGAAAGATCGCCCTGCTCATTTTCTTCGTGCTGGCATTCGGGGCCTTCTTTGCACTCGGCGGACCGCGGTATCTCAACCTTGCCACCATCAAGGCACATCGCGATACCCTGCTGCAGTTCACCGCCCAGCATTACGCGGCTGCGTTCGCCATCGGGTTTTGCGTGTATGTGATCGCCGTGACGCTAAGCCTTCCCGGCGCCGCCGTGTTGTCATTGACCGCGGGATTTCTTTTTGGCCGCTGGGCCGGCACGATCTTGACGGTATTGGCGGCCAGTACCGGCGCGACCCTCGTATTCCTGGGCGCGCGCTACCTGTTTGCGGACTTCGCCCGGAAGCGCCTCGGCGGCTTCTATGAACGGATGCATGCGGGGTTCGCGGCCCATGCCTTCAATTTCCTGCTATTCCTCCGCCTGGTGCCGCTCTTTCCGTTCTTCCTGGTGAACCTGGCACCTGCGCTGGCCGGGATTCCACTGCGCACTTACCTGCTGGCGACGCTCATCGGCATCATCCCCGGAAGCTTTGTCCTGGTGAATCTGGGCGAAACGCTCGGTAGAATCGAATCCAGCCGCGACCTCGTGTCGGGCGGAACACTCCTTGCGTTCGCACTTTTGGGCTTACTGGCACTCCTACCCATCGTGTTCAGAAAGAAATCGGCGAAGATTTCCGCCGCCAGCAAGGATTCCTCCTGATGCAAGCCACCTCGATCGTCATTCCCGACCACGTCCATGCGATCGCCCTCTGCGGCGGGCCTTACAGCAATTTCGCGGCGTTGGGCGCGTTCCTGGAGGCGACGGCAGAGCTGCCGTATCGTTTCTGCCTCGGTGACATCGGCGGCTTCGGACCGCATCCTGATCGCACGCTCTCACTCATCCTTGCCTCGGGGATGGTGTGCGTGCAAGGCAATTACGATCATGCCGTCGGCCACGATGAACAGGATTGCGGCTGTGGTTATAGCGACCCCCTGGATCGGTCCACGGCCCAGATTTCGTTCGAATACACCGCGCGCCATACCAGTGCGTTGCACAAGGCGTGGCTCCGCACCCTGCCGGCACAGATCGTGTTGCGCTGGCGCGGAACGCGGGTTCTCCTCTGCCACGGCAGCCCCGACACCGTGAACGAATTCGTGTGGGAGAGCGAGACGGACGATGCCCGCATCGAGCGTTGGCTGGCCGCGAACGAGGTCGCGGGCATCGCCGCGACGCATTCCGGGATTCCGTGGACGCGGGCAACTGCCCGCGGTTTCTGGTGCAACGTGGGCGTGCTGGGCCGCCCACCGCATCACGGCTCGCCCGATGTGGGGTATGCCGTTTTTTATTTTGAACCGGGTGCCCCTCGCCCGGTTCCTGTTCTCCGCCGGCTTACCTACGACCCCGCTCCGGTGGCCGCGGCAATTCGTGCCGAAGGCTTGCCGGAAGCATTCGCCGAGTCCCTCGAGCGCGGCGCCTGGACGACGTGCACGGCAATCCTGCCGCTGCAGGAGCAGACTATCGAGGAACGATATCCTGCGCCGCCGGCGCGCACCCCGCATCCCATGCCAACCCCCAACACGAGTGCCAATGCACGCCACGCTGCCCCTTCTGAAGCAGACTGATTTCCCGCCGATCATGCGGCGCACGCTCGACACGCTGCAGGTCAACCTGGGCTACAAATGCAACCAGGCGTGCCTGCATTGCCACGTGAACGCAAGCCCCGACCGCAAGGAAATGATGACCCGCGAGGTCATCGATCAGGTGCTCGCTGTCCTCAAAGCGCGACGCCTGGCAACACTCGATGTGACCGGCGGCGCACCGGAGCTCAATCCGCATTTCCGTTATCTCGTGCGAGAGGCCCGCGCATTTGGCGTCAGAGTGATCGATCGGTGCAATCTGACGATACTCAACGAGCCCGGGTTCGAGGATCTCGCGTCGTTCCTCGCCTCCGAGCGCGTGGAAGTGACCGCATCGCTCCCCTGTTATTCCAAAGCCAATGTCGATCGGCAGCGCGGGGACTCCGTGTTCGAGTCGTCCGTCCTGGCATTGCAAAAGCTGAATGCGCTGGGTTATGCGCGCGAGGGCAGCGAACTCGTGCTCAATCTCGTTTATAACCCGATCGGCACGAGCCTGCCACCGCCCCAGCCAGCGCTGGAGGCCGCTTACCGACGTGAGCTCGGGAGCAACTTCGGGATTACCTTCAACGCGCTGTTCACGCTCGCCAACATGCCGATCGCGCGCTTTGGCTCGACGCTCGTTTCGCAAGGCAGGTTCGCCGATTACATGCGC
>JANXZT010000215.1 GCA_025355395.1 Betaproteobacteria bacterium | reverse complement strand
CGATGCACGTCAATCCGGCGATCGTGTTGTTTGCCGCGACGTTCCAGCAGGCGAGCACCTTCGAACTCTTCCACCAGTTTCTCGCTCGAGCCTCGGCAATGAGTACAACGGCCGGAGAGTCAAATGTGCATATCCTCCTTGCTCACCTGGACCTCAAGGAGTGGATCGCCGCGGCTTCGCTGACGATGCTTTGCCTCCACGGAATCTGGGTCTGGTACCATCGCCGCGTCGATTTGTGGCTCTTGATAGGTGTTACGGCCATCGTCGCGCGGTTCTGGTCTTACCATCGATGGTATGACGACCTCCTGATCGTCCTGCCTATGGCCGCGCTCTTCCGTGTCACCAAGCGCAGTCCGCGCTCCGGCAGCATGGGTGTAGTCGCCGGGCTCCTGCTAGGCTGGACACTCATCTTGATGATGGCGCCGGGCGGACTCTATCTCCTGCCCACCCCCTGGAACAACATCTATCAGGGCGCGCAGGTCTTCACGTGGTTGTCGGTGATGACTTTTATGGTCATCGCTGCACGCCGGGAGCGTGCGTGCGCTGAGGGAATGCTGCAACGAGTTCGTTTGCCAAGTTCCGGCAATTTCCCCGGCGCTACTCGAGGGACCGGAAATGGCTGGTTGCAGCAATTCAGCCTGTAGACCTGCGCCCCGCGGCAAGTCACGAAGGTACGTGATTTAGCGTGATGGCTCGGGCCAGGTCCGCCTTGCTCGTCGAATCAAATCGCGTTGTGCCTCACCGCTTTATATCCAACGCGTGCCCGGATCCAGGGGGTACACCGGACGCTGTACGCGGCTGAAGGGAAACAGGCTGTAATCGGACGAAGTAACGCCACGGCCGTCGCACTCGACAACGCCCTTGGCCAGCGGTTCGAATACCGGGCGGCAGTACATGCGGGACTTGAGTAACAGATAGCGCGCCCGGCTCGCATTTTCGCCCACGCAGGCAAACACGCCGAGGTCGAGGGGTTCCTGGGTGCGCTCGATGAGGACAAGACGGGCTGCACCGGTATCAAATAGCACGGTGCGACCCATTTCCACGGCCTGCCCTGTATAGATTGGCCCGGTGATTGTGAACCGCCCGTCGGAGATCGCCCGTACGGTACCTTCGAGCACTAGCGGCGACTTGGTAATGCCCAGCTTTGCAAGCGGCCGCTTGTTGCCTACTTGCACAACGGCGCGCGCGCCATAGCCCGCCTCCAAGAGTTGTGCGACCGCCTGCGGATCGCATATGGGGCCTACGAGAATATCTTCCAGACCGTGTTCCAACGCCACCCGCAGCACGTCCATATCGTCGCAGGTACCTCCCGACATGCAGTTGTCGCCATGGTCCAGCAAGAGTACCGGACCCGACCCTTGGGCCGCCGCAAGCTCCCGCGCGCGACGCATGGAATTCTCCAGCGGCTCACTCTGGTAGACAAAGCCGCTGCGTTCCTCCCATGCATCCCGTGCGATTTGCTCGGCACACGCGGCAGCTTGCGCCGGGTCGGAATCGGCTATGGCAACGACGCTGAGACATGGGGCGGGAATGTCGGCCAAAGCGAACCCGGCAAAAACGGAAACGCCCAACAGTCCCTCCTGCTCTGCCCGGCGTGCCGCCTGCACCACGCGCTGCATCGCACCATGTCCCGTGGCACTTCGCAGGGTATGAGTCATAAGGGGTGGACGGCGCCAAGCAAGTACGGGTCGGATTTCCCCCGCCACCATGCGCGCCAGCAACCGCCCGGCGTGAGCGCCGGTTTCGTACATGTCGACATGCGGGTAGGTCTTGAAACTGACCATGATGTCGGCGTGATCCACCATGCGCTGCGTAACGTTGCCATGGAGGTCAAGTGCCACTGCCACCGGTACACCGGGGGCAGCGACGCGCACGCGCTCGAGTAAATCGCCTTCACCGTCATCGTGCTGGGTGGTCACCATAGCGCCATGCAAATCCAGCAGCACAGCGTCACACCCTTCTGCCACGGCCGTGACGATGGCGTCCGCCATCTGTTGGTAGGCGACATCCTCAACGGGGCCGCTCGGGTTGGCCATCGCAAATAGCGGAGTAGTGATTTGGGCGCCCAGCTCGGTGGCCAGATCCAGGAAGGCCCCCATGGGTGTGCGCGACCCGCGCGCTGCCACGGAGGCAGCCTCACCCCACTTCGGCTCGAAGGCGGCCAGTGGCGTTGGCACCGGCGAAAAAGAATTGGTCTCGTGGTTCAGACGGGCAATAACAAAGCGCACGGCAATCCTCGGCGGTGAATCTCAGGAACGCAGGCAACATCAGACCGACAGTCAGCGCGCAACCCCTGCCTGTTCCAACATGCAATGAAGCAGCACATTGGCTCCCGCCTCGATGTGCGAGGGTTGGGCGTCCTCGATTTCATTATGGCTGATGCCGTCCTTGCAGGGAATGAAGATCATCGCGGCTGGTGCGACGCGTGCCAGATAAATCGCGTCATGACCGGCGCCCGAGACCGAATCCATGTGGCTGTAGCCCAACTTTTTCGCAGCACGTTCGACGACGTCAACACAGCCTGGCTCGAAGGGGCATGGTGGATAGTGGGCCACTTCCGCAACCTCGATGGCCAGCCCGCTTTCTTTGCGCACGCCGTCGATGAAGGCACGGATCTCGGCATCCATGCGGTCATGCAGCTCAACGGTGTTGTTGCGCAGATCCATCGAAAATTTGACCTGCCCCGGAATCACATTGCGGCTGTTGGGGAACACGTTGACGTAGCCAACGGTGCCGCGTCCGTGCGGTGGATAGCGGTTACCGAGCGCCACCACTTCGTGCATGATCCGGATTGCAACCTGCAGCGCGTCACGTCGCATCGCCATTGGCGTCGGTCCGGCATGAGCTTCGGTGCCGGTCACCGTGCAGTCGTACCAGCGCAGGCCGAGAACACCCTTGACTACGCCAATTACGGTATTGGCCTCTTCCAGCACCGGGCCCTGTTCGATGTGGGCTTCGAAGTAGCAGCCCACCGGGTGCCGCCCCGGCTTCTCTACGCCGAGATAGCCGATGCGCTCCAGTTCCCCGCGCACCGATGCGCCCTGGGTGTCGCAGGCACGGTACGCATGCTCCAGGGTGAATGCGTTGCAGAATACGCCGGAGCCCATCATCACCGGGACGAAACGCGACCCTTCCTCGTTCGTCCACACCGCCACCTCCAGGGGAGCTTCGGTCGCGATGCCGTGGTCGTTAAGCGTGCGCACTACTTCCAACCCCGCCAGCACGCCGTAGTTGCCGTCGAATTTACCGCCCGTAGGCTGCGTGTCGATGTGTGAGCCGGTCATCACGGGCGGCAGGTGGTCGTTGCGGCCCGCGCGACGCATGAAGATGTTTCCGATCTGGTCGATGGTCACCGTCATGGCAGCCGCACGCGCCCACGCGATGACGGAATCGCGTCCCTGGCGATCAAGGTCGGTGAGCGCCAGCCGGGCTACGCCGCCTTTGGGCGTGGCGCCAATCCTGGCCAGATCCATCAGCGAATTCCAAAGCCGCTGGCCGTTGATGCGCAGAGCAACATCGGCGCGCAGATCGGGCGTTTTCATACTTGCCTCCCGTCGCGATTGCTTGGAGCGCATCAAAGCACTAAATCGAGGACTTGTGCAGAGTTTCCCGGACGGACAACGACCGTAAGACAGCCCAAACCGGGTGATACAACCGCGAATTTTAGAAGCTTTATCCCCACCCTGTATTTCATACCGCCAGCCGTAGGACTAGAATGTCGGTCGATGCCGCCGTGCCGAAAACAATCTCCCGGGGAGACTTCGCAATGAACCAACGTTCCATACTGCTTCGCTCGATCAGCGCCGCGATTTTCGCCGCCAGCATGGCTGCAGCGCTCAACGCTTCCGTGGCATTGGCGCAAGGCCAGAAAGTGCTGAAGTTCATCCCGCAGGCGGATCTCCGCATTCTCGATCCGATCACCACGACGGCGTACATCACCCGCAACCATGGGTACATGATCTACGACACGCTGTTCGCCACTGATGCCAAGTTCCAGGTCCAGCCGCAGATGGTGGACAAGTACGAGATCAGCAAGGATCAACTGACTTACACCTTCACGCTCCGCGACGGACTCAAGTTTCACGATGGCGCGCCCGTGCGCTCGGCCGATTGCATCGCGTCGATCGATCGGTGGTCGAAGCGCGACGCGCTGGGCCAGAAAATGGCGGAAGTCACCGAGTCGTGGCAAGCGGTCAACGACAAGACCTTCACCCTCAAGCTCAAGAAGCCGTTTCCTCTCGCGCTCGAAGCGCTGGCGAAGCCGTCGTCCAACGTGCCGTTCATCATGCCCGAGCGCATCGCCAAGACCGACGCATCCGCCAACATCACCGAGCCGATTGGCTCGGGCCCCTTCAAGTTCGTCAAAGAGGAGTGGGTGCCCGGCAGCAAGGTGGTCTACGTCAAGAACAACGACTACGTGCCGCGCAAGGAAGCGCCGTCGTGGGCGGCCGGGGGCAAGGTAGTCAAGGTCGATCGCGTCGAGTGGATCTACATCCCGGATTCGGCCACCGCCGCGGCAGCGATCAATGCGGGTGAAGTCGACTGGTGGGAGCAGATGCCGCCCGATCTCATTCCGGTGCTGGCCAAGAACAAGAGCATCAAGGTGGAGAACATCGATCCGCTGGGCTCGATGGGTTTGCTCCGCTTCAATTTCATGAATCCGCCCTTCAACAATCAGAAGATGCGCCAGGCGGTCCTCTATGCGCTCGACCAGAACGACTACGTGCTCGGCATCGCCGGTGACGCGAAGAATGGCCACCCCTGCTATTCCTATTTCACGTGTGGCACGCCGCTGGCAAGCGAGGTCGGCGCGGAGCCGCTTAAGGGCAAGCGCGACTTCGAAAAAGCGAAGCAGCTGATCAAGGAAGCGGGCTACAAGGGCGAGAAGATCGTCATCATCTCGGCGACCGATCAACCCATCGTTCACTCGCAATCCCTGCTTACCGCGGAGATGCTGCGCAAGCTTGGGCTCAACGTGGAGTTGCAGGCAGGCGACTGGGGCACGCTGATCACGCGCCGCACGTCGAAGGAGCCGGTCGACAAAGGCGGCTGGTCGATCTTTCACACTTGGCTGGTTGGCCCGGACGTGACGTCGCCTGCCGTCAACTTCGCGGTTCGCGGCTCGGGTCAAAAGGCATGGTTCGGTTGGCCGGAGGATGCGAAGATCGAGGAATTGCGCGACGCGTGGTTTGCGGCGACGGATCCGGCCGGCTCGAAAAAGGCCGCGGACGCGGTGCAAGTGCGCGCCTTCGAATTCGTTCCGTACGTTCCGACCGCGCAGTTCATTCTGCCCACCGCGTATCGCACGAACTTGAGCGGGGTGATCATCGCGCCGATCACGCTCATGTGGAACGTCGAGAAGAAATAGCGACCACCCGCGTTACGTCCAGCGTGCAAGGCGGCGGATGATCGCGTACATCGTCCGGCGCCTGTTCTCGACCGTCATCGTCATGGCGGTGGTTGCCTTCGTCGTGTTTTCGCTGCTGTATTTAACGCCGGGCGATCCAGCGGCGGTCATCGCCGGAGACATCGCTACGGACGAAGACATCCGGCTCATTCATGCGCGGCTCGGCCTCGACGAGCCGTTCCTGGTGCAGTTCGGCCGTTGGCTATGGGCATTGGCGCACGGCGATCTGGGCACCTCCATCTTCACCAATCTTCCGGTAACGCAACTGATCGCACAGCGCATCGAACCCACCGTCGCGCTGACTGTTTGCACACTGGTTGTGTCGATCCTGGTCGCGGTCCCCTTGGGCGTCGTGGCGGCCGCCAAAGCCGGCACCTGGCTCGATCGCGCGGTGATGTCGTTCTCGGTCGTCGGTTTCTCGGTTCCGGTGTTCGTGTTCGCCTACATCCTCATCCTCACTTTCTCGGTTCAGCTTGATTGGCTGCCGGTGCAGGGCTACCGTAATTTTCGTGATGGAGCGTGGGAGTGGCTGCGGCATCTGATACTTCCCAGCATCGCGTTGGGAACGGTTTATGTGGCGCTCATCGCGCGCATGACACGCGCCAGCATGCTCGACGTGCTCGCGCAGGACTACATCCGTACCGCCGAAGCGAAGGGGCTTGCGCCGGGGCAGGTGCTGATCGGCCACGCGCTCAAGAACGCGGCCATTCCCGTCATGACGATCATCGGCATGGGCGTCGCGTTGCTGATCAGCGGCGCGATCGTGACCGAAACCGTGTTCGCGCTTCCCGGCGTAGGGCGGCTCACGGTTGACGCTATCCTGCGTCGCGACTATCCCGTCATCCAGGGCGTGATCCTCATTTTTTCCGCAGTGTACGTGCTGGTCAATCTGCTCGTCGACCTGTCGTACGTGCTGTTCGATCCGCGGATACGCTATTGACATGAGTGCGACGCTCGCGGCGCCTTCGATCGCTTCGAACAAGTCGGTGTCACCGACCTGGCGGCGTTTTCGTGACGCGTTTCGGCGTCATCCGACGGCGCTCATCGGTGGGATCATTCTCATCTGCATGGTGGCGATCGCGATCTTTGCGCCATGGCTGGGGACGATCGACCCGCAGGCGGTATCGCCCATCAAGCGTTTGAAGCCGCCATCGGCGAATTTCTGGTTCGGTACCGACATGCTGGGCCGCGACGTCTATAGCCGCGTCGTCTACGGCGCGCGGGTGTCGCTTGTCGTCGGCTTGGCGGTCGCGCTGCTGTCGACGTTTGCGGGACTGGCGATCGGGCTCGTGACCGGCTACGTTCGCGGACTGGACGCGGTCGTGATGCGGGTCATGGACGGCCTCATGTCGATCCCTTCGGTCTTGCTCGCCATCGCCTTGATGGCACTGACCAAGGCGAGCGTCGGCAACGTGATTGCGGCGATCACGCTGGCGGAAGTCCCGCGCGTGGTGCGCCTTGTGCGCAGCCTGGTGCTGACCTTGCGCGAGCAGCCCTACGTCGAAGCGGCGATTGCAGCCGGCACGACCTTGCCGCGCATCCTGGTACGTCACATACTGCCCAATATCATGGCACCGCTATTGGTGCAAGGCACGTATGTCTGCGGCTCGGCGATGATCACCGAAGCGATACTTTCTTTCATCGGCGCGGGTACGCCACCCAACATTCCGAGCTGGGGGAACATCATGGCCGAGGGCCGCAGCCTGATCCAGATCGCGGGTTATCTCCTTTTGTTTCCGGGCATCTGTCTGTCGCTGACGGTGCTGGCGGTGAACCTGTTGGGCGACGGCATGCGCGACGCACTCGACCCGCGGCTCGCGCGGCGCATGTGACGAACGCGACCACGGTACCCGAGGCCGCGCCTCCGCTGCTCGAAGTCGAGGGGCTGAAGACGTATTTTTTCACGCGCGACGGTGTAGTGCGCGCCGTCGACGGCGTCAGCTTTTCCGTGGCGCGCGAAGAGACGCTCGCCATCGTTGGCGAATCCGGCTGCGGCAAGAGCGTCACGTCGCTGTCGATTTTGCGCTTGATCGCGTCCCCACCCGGGCGAACGGTGGCCGGGCGCGTGCTGTTCGAAGGACGCGATCTGCTCCAATTGTCGGAGCTCGAGATGCGCAAGATTCGCGGCGACGCCATTTCCATGATCTTCCAGGAGCCGATGACCTCGCTCAATCCGGTGTTGACCATCGGCCGCCAAATTGCCGAAGTGCTGATATTGCACCGGGGGCTCGCGCGCGGAGACGCCATGCTGCGCGCGATCGAGATGCTGCGGCTGGTCAGGATGCCGGAGGCCGAGCGCCGCGTCGCGCAGTATCCGCACCAGCTTTCGGGAGGCATGCGGCAGCGGGTCATGATCGCCATGGCGCTCGCTTGCGAGCCGCGGCTATTGATCGCCGACGAGCCCACGACCGCGCTGGACGTCACGATTCAGGCGCAGATCCTCGACCTGATGCAGGAATTGAAGCAGCGAACGGGCGCTGCCATCGTGCTCATCACCCACGATCTGGGCGTGGTTGCGGAAATGGCGCAGCGAGTGGTCGTGATGTACGCAGGACGCAAGGTCGAGGAAGCGCCGGTCGGCGCCTTGTTTGCGCATCCGCGCCACCCGTACACGCGCGGCCTGCTCGACTCGATTCCCAAGCTCGGCGCCGCGACCAGGAGCACGACTGACTGTGCAACGCAGAACCCGACCAGGGGCGGCGCGCGCGCTCGTTTGACCGAAATCGCGGGCACCGTGCCATCGCTTTCCGAGCCCATCGTCGGCTGCGCCTTTGCCCCGCGTTGCGGCTACGCCACCATGCGCTGCCAGAACGAATATCCTCCACTCGAGGAAAAGGCGCCCGGGCACCGCGCGGCGTGCTGGGAATCGGAACGTGTCGTAGCGAAGGCCGTCGCATGACGCCGGGCGAACGAAGCGTGGCGGCCGTACCGGTAGCAGCACTACTCGCGGTCAAGCACCTGACCAAGCATTACGCCTTCCGCAGCGGCGTTTTCGGTCGAGCGCGTGGCGAGGTCCATGCGGTCGATGACGTGAGCTTCGCGATCGCTGAGGGCGAGACGCTGGGACTCGTCGGCGAATCGGGCTGCGGCAAGTCCACCATCGGCAAGACCGTGCTGCGCCTGGTCGAGCCGACCGCAGGAACGATCGAATGGCGCGGGCAGCGCATCGATCATCTGCAGAGCCGTGCCATGCGACCTTATCGGCGCGAGCTGCAGGCCGTGTTCCAGGATCCTTATGCGTCGCTCAATCCGCGGATGCGGGCGGCGGACATCGTTGCCGAGCCGATCCGCAATTTCGAGCAGGCCAGTGTGACCGAAATCGCGGAGCGGGTGTCCGCGCTGTTCGAGAAGGTCGGCTTGCGCGCCGACCAGATGGCCAGGTATCCGTACGAATTTTCGGGCGGACAGCGGCAGCGGCTGGGCATCGCCCGCGCGCTCGCGCCGCGGCCGAAGCTGATCGTATGCGACGAGCCGGTTTCAGCCCTCGACGTTTCAGTGCAGGCGCAGGTGATCAATCTCCTGATGGATTTGCAAAGCGAAATGCAGTTGTCGTACTTGTTTGTCGCGCACGACCTGGCGGTGGTCGAGCACATCAGCCATCGCGTGGCGGTCATGTACCTGGGCAAAATTGTCGAACTTAC
>JANXZT010000117.1 GCA_025355395.1 Betaproteobacteria bacterium | reverse complement strand
TTGGTGGCGAACCAGGGACTCGAACCCCGGACCAAAGGATTATGATTCCTCTGCTCTAACCAGCTGAGCTAGTTCGCCAAAGGGAGCCAATTATAGGCGAAGCGCGGCACGCCGGTCAAAGTCCGCCGGCGGCAAGTCCGCGTGTTGCGCAGCATGCAGCGCCATGCTGTCGCCGCAACGCATGCTAGATTGCGCCATCCCTCTTTCGCAGCGCCGTTATCCGTGCCCTTCCACTGGCTGCCCGACGTTCCTTGGCAGGTGCTTGCGACCTTGCCTCTCCTCATCTTCGCGGCCTACACCGTATTCGGCGCGACGGGTTTCGGGTCTTCGGTGATCGCTGTGCCGGCGTTGGCGCACGCATTTCCACTGACGTTCGCGGTGCCGCTGGTGACCGCGCTCGATTGTGTCGCGACCGGAACGGCGAGCTTCCGGCAATGGCGGCATGCGCGGCTCGACGAGTTTCGAAGACTCGTACCGACGATGCTGCTCGGCATTGTGGCCGGAACGACCCTTTTGGTGCGGCTGCCGAGGGCGCCGGCATTACTTGCGCTGGGTGTCTTCGTGTCGTTCTATGGCATCTACATTCTGGCGGGTCCGCGACAGCGCTCCACGATTCACGAGCGCTGGGCGTGGCCCATCGGGCTCGCGGGGGGCGCCTTCAGCGTGCTCTTCGGCACTGGCGGGCCGATTTACATGGTGTATCTCTCGGCCCGCATTCATGACAAAGGCGAGCTTCGCGCCACATCGTCGCTCCTGATCACGTCAAGCGTGCTGATGCGCGCTGTGGTGTTCATCGGCTCCGGGCTCATGTTTCAGGACACCCTTTTATCGACCGCGGCGTTGCTGGCGCCGGCGATGTTGATCGGGTATGTCGCCGGCAACCGGTTGCACCACGCGCTCTCGCGCAACGGGGTCATGAAACTCATTGCAGTTCTGCTCGTCGGCAACGGTGCGCTCCTGATCGGGCGCGCGATTGCGATGTGGCACGCCGACTAACGCACTCTGTGGCTCTCCATGGCGGGCGCTTGGTCGCCGCGTCCGGGGATTCATTCCACCATCCACGCCATGCGCGCGCCTCACGCCGACACCCGACGCTTATAACCGGGTTGCCTTGCGCACGGCGGCAAAGTAGAGGCGATATGGCAGGAGTTGCAACAGCTTCAGTTGCCGGGTGAAGGCGCGCGGGAAGTGGATCTCGAAATCGCCGCGTTCGAGGCCGCGCAGGATCTCGAGCGCTGCCGCCTCGGCCGTGATGAGGTGGGGCATCGTGAAGTCGTTTCCGGCGGTCAGCGGCGTTGCCACGAAGCCGGGATTGATGAGATACACGCCGAGCCCCTGCGGATGCAGATCGAAGTAGAGCGCCTCCGTAAAATTGATCAGCGCCGCCTTCGATGCGCCGTAGATCAGCGCTTTGGGCAGCCCGCGGTAACCCGCCACGCTCGAGACGATGGCGATGGCGCCGTTGCCTTGAGCGAGAAGTGCCGGCACGACGGTAGCAACCGTGGCGATCGGCCCGTGCAGATTGACCGCGAGCAGGGCGTCGGCATCCGCCGCAGTCAACTCCCAGGCGCGCATTTGCTTGTGCGTGCCGGCCACAACCAGTACCAGATCGCAGCCGCCCCATGCCTGCAGGATGCGGCCCCACGCCGCCCTTATCTCATCCGTTTTGGTGAAATCGAGCGCCTCGATCCGTGCCCGCGCGTGGCCGTGCGCCACGCTGACGAGCTTATCCGATGACCGGGCGGAAAGCGTGACCCGGGCGCCGGCCGCGAGCAATGCGCCGGCGGTGGCCGCGCCGATTCCGGTGGACGCGCCAATGACCCACACCCGAAGCCCGGGCCACGGAGCAAGCCTGGGGTTGAGCGGCGAAAACAGGCCCATGACGGTCAGCGCAATTCAGCCGGCACGGTTGGCGCGCCCGACAAACCCGTCATCACGGCGACAGACCGAGGAGCTTCTTGCGAAACGCCGGGCGAGAGGTCCCCGGATCGAGCCAGATGCCGAAAAAGGCACGCGCGAAATCACGATCTGCGATTTCTCCGATCGCAGCGCCGTTGAGAAAGTAGCGCACGCTTCCGGTCGAGGTATGCACGCCGGTGATCCGGTCGCCCTTGCGCACATCGGGAAAGATGCGGCGCATCGCATTACCCCAACGGTCGCGTTCTTCCGCATTTGTGTAGCCCCGCTTCTCCATTTCCACGATGCTTCGTTGTGCGATCTCGATGCCGGTGAAGTGGCGATGGTAGTGCAGGTCGAGTGCGTAAGGCCGATCGGGGTGCCAGGCATGGCCATCGCCCCAATACCAGCCGCCATAGACCGGCAGCCCGAAAAATTTGAGTTCACCGCCACCCTGCGGCGTCGTGCCCAGAACAAGCGCCGCAACCTCCGGCGGCAGCGGCGGCGCTTCGACCACAACATGATGGGCGGTCGCTGCGGTGGCCGCGGCGAAGGCGACGATCGCAACGGCGAGAGCCATTCTCCCGGGAAGATCAGCGCGCGACAAGTGTGAATTGCCCGACGTCGGTCGAATCACTGTCGAACCCGGCCGTGCAATAGGCGAGGTAGAAGCGCCAGCAGCGGATGAAACGCTCGTCGAAGCCCTGCGCCCGCACTGCGCCGATCCGACGCTCGAACGCGCCAAGCCAGCGCCGGAGCGTTTCCGCGTAGTCGCGGCCGAACCGCAACTTACGCTCGACCGCAAGTCCTGCCCGGTCCACCTCCTGCGCGAAGCGCGAAGGTGAAGCAAGCATTCCGCCGGGAAAGATATATTGCTGGATGAAGTCGGATTGAGCGCGATATTGGTCGAACCGTTCGTCGGCCATGGTGATCGTCTGAATGCATGCACGCCCGCCCGGGGCAAGTGTTTCACGCACCTTGCCGAAATAGGTGGGCCACCACTTTTCGCCCACCGCCTCGAACATTTCGATCGAGGCGACCCCCTGATAGCGCCCGTGCTCATCACGATAGTCACGCAGATGAAATTGTGCGCGGTCACCTAAGCCGGCATTGGCGAGGCGCGCCCGCGCGAACTCGGTCTGGGCACTAGAAAGTGAAATGGCTGTGACCTGGTAGCCGCGGCGCGCGGCGCACTCCGCAAAACCGCCCCATCCGCATCCGATTTCGAGGATGTGCGCGCCGGGCGGAAGTTCGAGCTCGGCCAGGATCCGATCGTATTTCGCATCTTGCGCGACGTCCAGGGTCCGTCCCGGATCGCCTTCGAACAGCGCCGACGAATAGGTCATGGTCGGGTCGAGCCACAGGCGATAGAAGTCGTTGCCCAGGTCGTAATGGGCAGCGATGTTGCGACGCGCCTGCTCGCGGGTATTTCGTCGCATCCAATGGCGCAGCCGGTACGCCACGCGTTGCAGCATGCCGCCGTAAAACGCCCGTGTGAGCACCGCCTGATTGCGCGCCAGCACCGTCAGCAGCCTGGTGAGATCGGACGTGCCCCATCGGCCATCGATGTACGCCTCGGCGAAGGCGACGTCGCCGCCGGTCAGCACATCCCGCGCAAGTGCCCAGTCGGCAATGAAAAGGTCGACGGCCGGTTCGGTGGAATTGCCGAAGCGAAACCGGTGGCCATCGGGCGTGGTGATACACACCGCCCCGTGTACCAGGCGTTCGAGCAGGGCGAATAAAAGGCGTGCGGCGACAGGTACGCCCGTCGAAGGCGAAGTGGCCTTGGCGGGAGTTGCGAAACTGCCGATCGCGGATGACGGGTCGGTATGGATCATCGTGTCGTCTCTTCCAAGGGTGGCGCGGGCTTGCGGTGGAACGGCACGCGGGCGAGCCACAGTTTCACCGCCTGCCAATGAATTCGAAGAATCACACTGATGGTAAATAGCGGATAACGCCGCAGGAGCGCGCGGGTCCCTGCGACCGACAGGGTTTCCGCTTCGCCGTGCACCGCCGTGCGCAACAGCGGCAACGCATCGTCCCCATCGAAATAATCGATCCTGGCGAGCCAGCGATTCGGCGCAAAGTGGAAGCGAAATGCATAGCGCCCGCGCACAGCGCAATACGGGGAGACGTGAAACTCCTTGTTGGCGTGCAAGGTCTCTCCGCTCGCCAAAGGCCGCCCGTCGGGATGGGCCAGAAGATAGTTGTGGCGCTCGCCGAAGGTGTTGCACACCTCGCAAACAACGGCGACGACGGCTCCTGCGGGGTCGTGGCAAACCCAAAAGCTCACCGGATTGAAGACATACCCCAGCATCCGGGGAAACGCATGCAATACGACTTCTCCGTCGGCCCGCACGTCGTGGGCGGCGAGTATTCCCGCAATCCACGCGTTGAGCGGAGTGCCGTCGCGCGCCCCGTGGTCGCGGTCGTGGAACGACACGAGTCCCCAGCGGTTGTAGGCGATGCCGCCCGCTTCGAGATCGGCTAGCTTCGATAGTGGCAGGCGCAGGCAAAATGCCGGATACCGGAAGGCGTTATGGGCAGGCCGCAACCGTTCATGGTCTATGCCGCCATGTAGCAGTACGATCGGCGTCGAAGTTGCGCGGGGCGGCAACGGATCACGCGTTTCGTCGGGACACGAAGCGTCGGATTCACGCATGAGAATTGGCGGCTTCATGCGGCCGCACGCTCCGGGATGCCGCGTGCTCCGTTCTTCATTGCCGTCGCAATGCCCGCCGCCACGCCATGCGCTGATTTGAGGCCGTCCTCGTGAAATCCATACCCAAGCCAGGCGCCGGCGTACCAGGTGTGTCGCGCGCCCTGCAGGAGATCGAAACCGGATTGCGCCGCGACGGCATTGCCGTCGAGCAAAGGATGCGCGTAATCGAACTCATCGATGACGCTCGCCGGATCCGGTTCGAACGGCGGATTGAGCGTGATCATCACCGGTCGCGCGAAGGGAAGCGGTTGCAATCGGTTCATGAGATAACTCACGGCCACTGGGGAATCGCCGCGATGGTCGTCCATGGCGAGATAGTTCCATGACGACCAGGCCTGCCGGCGCCTGGGCAAGAGCGCCGTATCGGTATGAAGCACGGCCCGATTCTGTTGGTAATGCACGGCGCCGAGGAGCGCGCGCTCGGCGTCGGACGCGTCACCGAGGATGCGCAGGGCTTGGTCGCTGTGACATGCAAGCACCACTTTATCGAATCGCTCGGTTGCGCCTCCCGCCGCGATTTCCGCGCCGATGGGCGTGCGGCGCACGCCAGTGACCGGCGTCGCGAGACGGATGTCGCGCAACGACGCGGCCATCTTGTCGACATAAGTGCGTGCGCCGCCGGCGACGGTGCGCCAGGAGGGACGGTCGGCCATTTGCAAGAGCCCATGGTTGGCGCAGAAACGCACGAACGCCGGCAACGGGAAATCGAGAATCGCTTTCCGTGGCGATGACCAGATGGCGCCCGCCATGGGCAAGAGGTACCAGTCGCGGAACGGCTCGGAGTACGCGCCCTCGTCCAGGAATTCCTGCAGCGATACCGGAGAGAGATCATCCGCGCGCAGCATGGCCGTCGTCTGGCGGTTGAAGCGCGCGATGTCGGCGAGCATTCGCCAGAACGCGCCTCGCCCGAGATTGCGTGGTTGGGCAAAAAGCGTGGCGATGCTCGTTCCGGCCCATTCAATATCCGCTTGATCGACCCGCACCGAAAATGACATGTCGCTCGCCACGCTTTCGACACCGAGCGCCGCGAACATCGTGACCAGATGCGGATAGGTGCGCTCGTTGTAGACCATGAAGCCGGTGTCCACCGGTGCCGTGCGGCCATCGAGGGTTACATCCACCGTATGGGTGTGCCCACCCAGGTAGTCGTTGGCCTCGAACAAGGTCACGAAGTGCCCCTGATGCTGGAGCAGCCAAGCGGCGGAGAGGCCGGCAATGCCGGCACCAACGACGACGATGCGCATGGAAACTCCGAAAATTTTGACGCGGGATCGGCGACATGCCGGAACCATGCGCACCGCCTGCGGCTTCGACTCCGTGGCGGCCTCAAGTGGAAATACGCAGATTTCCCGGCATCGGATTCAAAAGTTGGGGCATTGTGGAGAATTGGCGGCCCGAACGGTATGGGATTTGTCCAGAACAGAAACGGCGGGGCTCGCACCCAGTAGATTGACCATTCAGGCCTGCGGGCCGGCCATGGGTTGGCCTTGAGGCTGATATGATCGTCACATCCGTGACGGCATTCACTGGGCGAAGACGGCGTCAGCTTCGAGCTTGATCCTACAAAGCATACCTCGCGGAAAGCCTGATCGACAACTCCCGTCGCGGCGCGATATGCGCTATTGTCGATGGGTTGCCATGGACAAGGGCGATCGTGTCGAAGGAAGGCCTTTTGCTCAACATTTCTGCCGCTGAACGGGAGACCGGCCTTTCCAAGGACGTCCTTCGCGTGTGGGAACGGCGGTACGCCTTTCCCAAGCCCGGCCGGGACGATAACGGCGAACGCCAATATGCCGTGGTCGAGGTCGCAAAGCTCCGCGCGATCAAGCGACTCATGGACGTCGGCATGCGCCCGGGCAAGATCATTCACAGCTCGCTCGACGAGCTCAATGCGCTTGCGCAATCACGCGCCCAGGAGGGGCGCGACACCGTTGCGCCGGCGCTCGAGCGCGACGTGATCGGCATGCTCCAAGGTCACGACGCGGCGGCCCTGCAGCACGCCCTGGCCAACATGCTCATGCGGCAGGGCTTGCAGCGGTTTGTGCTCGATACGGTCACTGCGCTCAATCGCACTGTCGGCGACGCCTGGATGCGCGGTGAACTGCAGGTCTTCGAGGAGCACCTCTATACGGAGCAGTTGCAAGTAGCGTTGCGCACGGCAATCAATGCCTTTCCGCGGCAGACCGGTACACCCAGGGTGTTGTTGACGACGTTTCCCGCCGAGCAGCACGGGCTCGGATTGCTGATGGTCGAAGCGCTGCTGGTGCCTGAGGGCGCCCAATGCATCTCGCTCGGTGTGTCCACGCCCCTCGAAGACATACGGCGCGCGGCCCTCGCCCACAAGGTGCATCTTGTCGCGCTATCGTTCTCCGCCGCCTTCCCGGTTCGGCAGGCGAGCGAAGGGCTCGCGATGTTGCGGCGCGAGCTGCCGCAAACCACTACGTTGTGGGCAGGCGGCGAAATGACACGGCGGGTGCGAAGGACCCTGCCCGGCGTGGTGCTGATCCCTGATCTGGCGGTGACGGCGGGCGCGCTCCTGAGCTGGCGGGCGCAGTGGTCGCAGGCATCGCCCCCGCCTTCTGCCGGTGCTTGACGCTCGCGCCGCATCCGGCACGCGAGGTCGGTCGTATAACTTGAAAGGCGGGGCAGGGCGCAGGTGGCCCGCGAGCGCCGCCCATCATACAATCCGCGGTCGCTTCCACGCCGCCCACACTTGGTCGCCCATGCTCTATCCCGAGCTTTTTCACGCATTCGAAGAGGTGCGCTGGTCCATGCAGACCGACGTGCCATGGGCCCTCTTCGACGCGTCCCGATTGTCGGATGAGCAGGCGCAGACGATCAAGATGAATGCGATCACCGAGTGGGCCGCCTTGCCGGCCACCGAAATGTTCCTGCGCGACAACCGCGAAGACAGCGACTTTTCCGCATTCATGTCGATCTGGTTCTACGAAGAGCAGAAGCACGCGCTGGTGCTCATGGAATACCTGCGCCGCTTCCGGCCGGATCTCGTTCCCAGCGAAACCGAGTTGCATGCCGTGCGGTTCGAGTTCGATCCCGCGCCGGCACTCGAAACGCTGATGCTGCATTTTTGTGGTGAGATCCGCCTCAACCACTGGTACCGTCGTGCGGGGGAGTGGCACACCGAGCCCGTGATTCGCCGCATCTACGATCTCATTGCGCGCGATGAGGCCCGCCATGGCGGCGCGTATCTCCGTTTCATGAAACGCGCCATCGAGCGCGGAGGAGTCGAAGCCAAGCGTGCGTTTGCCAGGATCGGCGTGCTGATGGCGAGCGCTCATCGCGCCGGCAAGCCCATGCATCCGACCAACCTGCATGTGAACAAGGGACTTTTCCCCCGCGACACGGTGCAAAGCCGGTTGCCCGATCCGGACTGGCTGCAGCGCTGGCTCGATGACCAGATCCAGTTCGACGACACGTGGGAGCAGCGGGTGCGCGCGATGATCCTGCGCAATTTGTCATCGCTTTTTGGCCGTCGGTTTGAAACGGCGCAGGAGCTCAACCGGTTCCGCAAGGAGCTCGCACTGGCGTAACGCTGGCCTTCGTTGACGGTGAGCCTAGGTTCCTTGGTGCCGTCAAGCGCGAATCGTGCGCGACGCGATACCATCCAGGCATGGTGACCGCGATTACCCTTTGTTGTGCGCTGCTCGGCGGCACGGCCGTTTATGCGCTGTGGGCGCTGGCCGCGTGGCAGCACGGCTCAAGTGCGTTGATGCTGATCGCCGGCGCTCCGCTCCTGTATTTTGCGATCGTTGCGGTGATCACCATCGTCGCGTTTGCAGTCGCCTGGCGGTATCGGAGCCGCCGTCCGCCCGAAGTCGAGTTGGGGATGGCGGCGACCGCGCAATTGTTCGGACAGGAATTCGTGACCCTCGCGGGATCTGCGCTGCGGATGGGATTCGGGTGGTGGATGATGCGCGAACCGGATCCCGCGGGAGCGTCGACCCCGGTCTTGCTGGTGCACGGCGTCTTGTGCAATGCCGGGGTCTGGCTCGGCATGCGCGGCGCGCTGCGCCGCACCGGCGTCGGGCCGATCTTCACCATTTCCTATGGACCGCCGCTTGCTTCAATCGAGCGGTTCGCGGATCAACTGAAGGTCAGGGTCGACCAGGTCCTTGCGGCGACGGGCGCGCCGAAGGTCGCGCTGGTGGGGCATAGCATGGGGGGTCTGGTGGCGCGCGACTACCTTCGCCGCCATGGCGCGCGGCGCGTCGAACGCCTGATCACCATTGCGACGCCGCACGCCGGCAGCATGCTCGCGTGGGTGTGTCCGGGGATTTCTTTGCGACAGTTGCGTCCGGGCAATCGATGGCTCGAATCGCTCAATGCCGCCGGAGCACCACTGGTGCCCACCACATCGGTCTGGTCCTGGCACGATTCGATGGTGGCGCCGCAGGATTCATCCATCCTTCCGGGCGCCCGCAATATCGCGGTCGCAGGCGTCGGCCACAATGCGATGTTGCGCGACCAGGCGGTGACGCGCATCGTCGCCGAGGAACTCCTGCGTGCGCTCGCGGACGAGCCGCCGTTACGCGCCGCCACGCCGGCGGGCAGTTACCAGTGAATACCCTGCGTTAACTGGGCGAACGCCATTTGCTCTGCGCTTAGCTCCTGCTTTGGTGCGCCTTCCTTGCGCCCCTGCGCCGCGGATGAATCGGGGAACATGTTGTACGCGGTGTTGAGCAGGATCTGGGTGAGCCGCGGCGCGGCGGCGTGACTGATCGCGCCGAAGATTCCGAGCCGGGTGGCAATGCGTACGGGCCTGTAGACAATGGCTTCGACCACGAGATCGGCGGCCTGCTCCGGCGAGAGCGTGGGCACGTTCTCGTACATCCTGGTCGGCGCGATCATGGGGGTGCGCACGAGCGGCATGTTGATCGTGGTGAAATTTATGCCCTTGTCGAGGAACTCCGACGCCGCACAGGCGGAAAACGAATCGAGCGCCGATTTCGATGCCACGTAGGCCGAGAAACGCGGGGCGTTGGAAAGCACGCCGATCGACGATATGTTGATGATATGACCACGCTTGCGCTCGACCATCTTCGGCAGAAAGCCGAGGATGAGACGAATCGCTCCGAAATAATTGAGTTGCATCGTGCGCTCGAAATCGTGGAACCGATCGAGCGAGTTGAGGATGCCGCGGCGGATCGAGCGCCCTGCGTTGTTGATGAGGAAATCACAGTGGCCATGCTCCTGCAGCACGCGGGCCACGAGTGCGTCGGCGGACGCCATGTCCGAGACATCGGCGGTGTAGATCCATGCCTTGCCGCCCGTCGCGTCGATTTCCTTCTTGGTTTCGAGGAGCTTCTCCTCGCCCCGCGCGACCAGGATCACCCGCGCGCCAGCCTCCGCCAACTTGATCGCGGTCGCCTTGCCAATGCCCGACGACGATCCGGTAACGACGGCCACCTTGCCCTTGACGCGCCCGGACAGCGTGCGGTCGATGAAAAGATCAGGATCGAGATTGCGTTCCCAGTAATCCCACAATTTCGCGGCATAGGTCTGGATGTGGGGGACGCTGATGCCGGAGCCCTTGAGCGCCTTCGCCGCCTCGCGGTTGTCGTAGCGCGTTGGCCAGTTGACGAACTGGAACACGTCTTTGGGAATGCCGAGATCCGTCAATACCGCGCGGATCATGCGTTTCACCGGTGAGAGCGATCCCAGGCCGTACAAGATCGGCGCAGGGATGAAGCCGAACATGCGGGCGTTGACGCGCAGGGTCATTTGCGGCGCATGCCCTGCCTTGGCAAAAATGTTCAGAACTTCGCCGATCCGATGCGGGGCCGCGTCGGTCAGGTGAAAGCACTTGCCGTCCAACCCTCGTTTGTGCGCGAGGTAGTCGAGCGCGTCGGCGACGAAATCGACCGGAACGATGTTGATGCGGCCACCCTCGATTCCGATCATGGGCATCCATGGCGGCAGCATGTCGCGCAGCTTCTGGATGAACTTGAAAAAATAATACGGGCCGTCGATCTTGTCCATGTAGCCGGTCTTGGAATGTCCGACCACGAATCCGGGACGATAGATGCGAAATGGCCGCTGGCATTCGCCGCGCACGATGCCTTCGGACTCGTGCTTGGTTCGAAAATACGGATGGTCGAGGTCCTCGGCCTCCTCGAACATGTCCTCCCGAAAGACGCCGTCATACATGCCCGCGGCGGCAATCGAGCTTACATGGTGAAAGCAGCCGGCTTGCACCGCTTGCGCGAACTCCACCGCGTGACGTGTTCCATCGACATTGGCAACGCGTTGATCATCCGGGCTCGCGGCAAGATCATAAATGGCGGCGAGATGGAAGAAGTGGCGAATCTTGCCCTTCAACTTGCGCACATCGGCATCGGAGATTCCAAGGCGTGGCTTGGCCAGGTCCCCTACTACCGCAACGACCTCTTTCTCGTCGGCATTCCAGAACTCGTGCAGCGCGGCGAGCTTCTCGACCGAGCCCTTGCGCACCAGGGCATACACGATCTCTTCGCGTTTGAGGAGGTTGGCGACCAGGAAACGGCCGATGAAACCGGTGGCCCCGGTGACGAAGTACGGCATGGCTTCCTCCTAATGGTCCTGGCGGACGGGGGGCGCGAGTGGCGGGCCAGCGTTGTATTCCGTGGCGTCGGGTTCAACACCCGTCGGCGGCGATTGATTATACCGACGGGCAGCGCGGGGCCGGTCCGTTGCCGAACGCAGTGGCTCCAGTCGGC
>JANXZT010000414.1 GCA_025355395.1 Betaproteobacteria bacterium | reverse complement strand
GAGTTCGAACGTCACGCATTTTCGTAATGCTCCGTAGTTCCGCGCGGCCGGCAGGCGTGTATGCGCATTTTAGCGCACGCCGGGCAGCCGCCTGCCCCAAGACCTTGATTTAGGTCATAAACGACTGCGGCGGGCCGAACTCTGTGCGTGCCGATGCGTTGGACGGGCCGACGCAAACCGGGCTCCACCGCAACCGCGCTATGTCGACGACTCCGGTTTGTTCTCCTCGGCCCATTTCAGGAGCATCCCGTAAAAGGACTGCACCTGCTGCCTGGACGTGAATGCCGTCTCGTAGTACGGCGGCGGCGCGGGGTCAATGTGGCCCACGCAATGCTTTGCGCAAAAGCGCTCGGCGTAGCGTTGCCACACATCGTCATAGCGTCCGCGAGAGGCGTGCACCAGCAAAAGATCTCCTGCCGCGGCCAGGGTATACCCGGCCTGCGCGGCACGATAACTCCAATCGACGTCGTAGCCATGGAAGCCATCGAACGTGTGCGCGTCGAAGCCGACCGCAGCAAACACCGCACGCCGGGCCGCGAGCAGCACGCCATCCAGCACCACGACCGCACCCGCCACCGGAGCCGGATGCAAGAGATCAGCCTGCCACTCTGCGCTGGCAGCCGCGTGGGTGATCCATCCGCGCAAATGGGGATGCCCTGCCCAAATCGGAAGAGGACCCGTCATGCGCGTGCCGCCAATCACACCGACCACATCGTATCTCTCCAGATGACGCAACAGGCGGGCCGCGAAATCGGTTGCGAGGATATCGATGTCATCATGCGACAACACCACAATCTCACCGGTGCTGCGTGCAACGCCGCGGTTGTACGCCTCGGCGAGCGAACGCGCATCGCGCAAAACGATCACCTCATGCCTGACGCTCGCGAGCAGCCGCTCGTATAGCGCGGTCACGTTCGCTGCCTTGTCGTCGTCGATCAAGCAAACCACCACACTCACCGAACGCGGCTCCGGCTCGCGCATGACAGGGAGCGGCAATGATGGGCCCGCGCCACTGCGCACCAACGCCGCGAGAGTGCCCACACAGCCCTTTGCAGCATCCGCCATGCCAGGATCGCGCCACCAGGCCGCGTAAAACGAACGGGCGGCGTTGGGCAAGTCATTCAAACGCCGCCGCGTCACCGCGAGGTTGAAGTGCGGGTCGGGCCACGACGGCTCGCAATCTGCGGCGCGCTCATAGGCCGCCACGGCCTCGGCCAAGCCACCCAGACGCAGGTACGCATGGCCGAGCGCAAGCCACGCCAGCCCCATCTGTGGTGCTGCCCCGATCGCCGCGCGGAGCACCACAATCGCCGCCTCGTGCGCGCCCTGCCGGCTGGCGATCACCCCGCGCAGGTACAGCAGCTCCGGGTCATTGGGCACGGCGTTCAAGGCATCGACCAGCGTTGCATCGGCTTCCGCAAGATCGCCCTGCGCCATCAAGGCACGCGCGCGGACGATCGTCTCCGCCGCGATGGAGGTGGTCATGCCTTGATGAATTCCTCTTTGCCGCCGAGCCAGCGCGCAAGATGGGCGGCCGCGGCGGCGGGTTCCCGCGCGAGCAGATCGTCGGCGGCCTCGCGCGCGATCTCGATCAAGTCCGCGTCGCGTTCGAGGTCGGCGAATCGGAGCATGGGCACCCCGGATTGCCGCGCCCCCAGAAATTCTCCCGGACCACGGATGTGAAGGTCCTGCCGCGCAATCTCGAAGCCGTCGGTGTTTTCGTAGATCACCTTGAGCCGACTTTTCGCCGTATCGGTCAACGGTTCTTCGAACAGCAGGAAACAGGTGCTCTCGGCGGCCCCGCGTCCTACCCGCCCGCGCAACTGATGCAATTGTGCGAGCCCGAAGCGCTCTGCGTGCTCGATCGCCATGAAGCTTGCGTTGGGCACGTCCACACCCACTTCGATCACCGTGGTGGCCACCAGCACGTGTATCCGGCCCGCGACAAAATCCGCCATCACGGCGCCCTTTTCGTCCGGTTTCATGCGGCCGTGGAGCAATCCCACCCTGGTCGGAGCCGACATTGAGACGGCATCGGATTCGACTTCCGTCGCGGGCGATTCCCCCATGCCGCGCGCAAGACGCGGCGCACCGCCAAGTGTGGCGGAAAGCTCTGCATGCAAGGCCACCGCTGTCTGCAACTCGAGCTTCTCGGACTCCTCGATCAGCGGACAGACCCAGTACGCCTGCTGCCCCGCAGCGATAGCCTTGCGCACGCGCTCGACCACTTCCGGCCGCCGCTTGTTGTTGACAAGACGCGTCGCAACCGGCATGCGGCCCGGTGGCATTTCATCGAGCACCGACACGTCGAGGTCCGCATAGAACGTCATCGCCAGCGTACGCGGAATGGGTGTCGCGCTCATCATGAGCTGGTGCGCTTCTCCCATCGCCTTGCCGCGAAGGCGCAGGCGCTGGGCGACGCCGAAACGATGCTGCTCGTCGACGATGGCGAGCGCCAACCGTGGCATTTCGGCAGCGTCCTCGAACAGCGCATGGGTACCGATGGCGAACATCGCCTCGCCGCTGCCGAGTGCTTCGAGCGCCGCCTTGCGCTGCTTGGCCGGCAGTCCGCCCGAAAGCCACGCCAGCTTGATCGGCAATCCCTCGAGCCACTGCATCAGCTTGCGATAGTGCTGCTCGGCGAGTATTTCGGTGGGTGCCATGAAGGCCACCTGCTTGCCGCTTTCGATGGCCTGCAGCGCGGCGAGCGCGGCGACAATCGTCTTGCCGCTGCCCACGTCGCCCTGCAACAGCCGTTGCATCGGCGTCGCGCGCGCAAGGTCGTGCTTGATCTCCCGCCACACCCGTTCCTGCGCGCGCGTGAGCTTGAACGGCACCCGCGCCAGCAGCTCTTTGGTGAGCTTGCCGTTACCGGTCAGTACCGGCGCACGACGGAGCGCGCGAGCCTGTCGATGCGCCTTGAGCGAGAGCTGCTGCGCGACCAGCTCAT
>JANXZT010000092.1 GCA_025355395.1 Betaproteobacteria bacterium | reverse complement strand
CCCGTTTCGCACTACAATTCCCTCGTTCCCCCTCTTGAACCCTTCGTAAAAAAGGATCTGGAGCGCCGGAACTTCAGACTAACGCCGTCATCCCTGCGAACGCAGGGAGCCATTTTGACTTTGAGCTGATCCGTTTCGAGCCCGTAAAAATGGATTCCCGCGTTCGCTGGAATGACGGGTGCGGCCATGCTCTCGCGGGAATGACGGAGTATGAATACGCTCTCGCCGGCACAACGGCGGTTGTGTCGCGCCGCTCCACCGATGGTTGCGGAGGCCGAGAAGTTGGCACTAACGCCGTCATCCCTGCGAACGCAGGGATCCATTCTGACTTCGAGTTGATCCGTTTCGAGCCCGGAAAAATGGATTCCCGCGTTCGCGGGAATGACGGGTGTGGCCATGCTCTCGCGGGAATGACGGAGTATGAATACGCTCTCGCAGGAATGACGGAGTATGGAGACACTCTCGCCGGTACAACGGCGGTTGCGTCGCGCCGCTCCACCGATGGTTGCGGAGGCCCGGCGTGAGGGCGGAGGCCCGGCGTGAGGTTGCGGAAAGCCGACCCCCGGGCGCGCCGATGCGTCGATCGTGGCGGAGGCCGACGATGCCTCTCACTCGGTGCGCTCGGAAAGCCGCACCTTGAATCCGCCCGATTTCTCGTCGCGGGTAAGCGCGACCAACCCACGCGATTGGGCATCCTCGAGCAGCGCATTGAACGAGCGATATCCGTAATACGACTCGTTGAACCCGGGCTGCCGGCGCTTCAGGGTTTGCTTGACCATCGAGCCCCACACTGTGTCATCGGCCCCGCGCTCAGCCAGCAAGCCTTCGAGCGTTTCCACTACCAGATCGATGGCGTCCTGGCGGCGATCCTCTTCACCCGTTTCGCCAAGGCCATCGGGCAACGCGGATGTTTCGCCGGGACCGTCGGGCACCGCAGATTCCGGCGATGCTGCTTCCGGGAAGATTTCATAAATCGGCACGTCGGCCGCCGCTGCGCTCGCCTGTGTCCCAGATATTTCGGGGCTGCTCTCGCCGGCCGCGATCCGCGTCGAGCTCTTGGTGCCGCGCCGGCGGCGGCTGGCGGGCTTGTCCGGTGCAGCGGACGCGACGGCGGGCTCGGTGGTCTTATCCGCATTGTCCGCACTCTTCGTTGCCGTCTTGGCGACGGCCTTTTGCGCCCCGCGCTTGGCCGGCGCCCGGCGCCGATGCTCGCGCACCAGATCGTCGTAAAAAATGAATTCGTCGCAATTCGCGATCAAGAGATCGGACGTCGAATTCTTGACCCCTACGCCGATCACGTTCTTGTCGTTCTCGCGAAGCTTCGACACCAACGGCGAAAAATCGGAATCCCCGCTGATGATCACAAAGGTCTCCACGTGCGCTTTCGTATAGCAAAGGTCGAGCGCATCGACGACCATGCGGATATCGGCTGAGTTCTTGCCTGATTGCCGCACGTGGGGGATTTCGATCAACTCGAATGCCGCTTCGTGCATCGCGGCCTTGAAGGTCTTGTAGCGATCCCAGTCGCAGTAGGCTTTCTTGACCACGATGCTGCCCTTCAGCAGCAGGCGCTCGAGCACCTTGCTGATGTCGAATTTCTCGTAGTCGGCGTCGCGGACGCCCAGCGCGATGTTCTCGAAATCGCAGAACACGGCCATATTGGTGACTTCGGATCGATCTGACATGGCTCTTTCCAGGCAGTGCGCCCGCGGCAAAGGCAGCATCATCGCACGGCGCGCCGGGCTACACTCCACGTCCCTCCTCCGCTACGCAGTGCCTTCGCATTGCGCACCCATGATCCTGCCTGCCCTGTCGCTGCTCGAAACTCGCGTACTCGGCGTGCTGGTCGAGAAACAGCACACGGTCCCGGACGCCTACCCGATGACGCTCAATGCGATCGTCGCCGGATGCAACCAGAAAACCAGCCGTGATCCGGTGTTGAGCGCGTCGGACGCAGAAGTGCAGGCGACGCTCGACCGGCTGAAGGGACTGTCGCTGGTGATCGAGTCGAGCGGCGGACGGGTAATGCGCTACGCCCATAATACCGAGCGCGTCTTCGGCGTGCCATCCCAGGCGGTGGCACTCCTGACCGTGCTGATGCTGCGCGGCCCACAAACCGTTGCCGAGCTCAGGATCAACAGTGATCGCATCCACCGGTTCGCCGATGCGTCGAGCGTCGAGGGCTTTCTGAATGAGCTCGCGCAGCGCCCCGCCGCCCCGCTGGCGCGCGAGCTGCCGCGGCAACCGGGCACGCGCGAAACGCGCTGGGTCCATCTCGTTTCCGGCGCGCCGGCCGCGACCAGCGAACCGCCGGCCGACACAGCAGCCTCCGACGATTTCATCACCGCAGGCGAGCTTGCCGCACTCAAGGCCAACGTGGACGACCTGCAGGCCGATGTGGCCGCACTCAAGGCCACCGTCGCGGCGCTCTGTGCGGAACTCGGCATCCGCGGGCCGTAACACCCCGCCTGCGGTGTAAACTCGCCGCCATAGCTCGCCGGGCGGCTCCCGGTGACGCATTCGTCAGGAGGAGTTTCATGCGCATTTTCAGTATCGTGCTCGCCTTTATCGCGCTCGTTGGCGCAACCCACGCCCAGGTTCCCGCGGGCTACCCCGCGGATTACAAGTCGATCGTGGACGGCGCCATGAAGGAAGGCAAGGTGGTGATCTATTCCACGACCGATGCCAAGCTCATCACCCCAATCATCAAGGATTTCGAGGCGGCGTACCCCGGCGTAAAGGTGGAATACGGGGACATGAATTCGACCGAGATCTATAACCGCTTCATCAGCGAAAGCGCCGCCAATGCCGCCTCCGCCGACGCCTTGTGGAGCTCTTCGATGGACCTGCAGTTGAAGCTCGCCGCCGACGGGCTTGCCGCGCCTTACAAGTCCCCGGAAGCCGGGGCGCTTCCGGATTGGGCGAAGTACAAGGATACGGTCTATTCGACAACCTTCGAACCGATCGCCATCGTCTACAACAAACGGCTGGTGCCGCCCGAGGATGTGCCGAAGACCCACGCCGATTTCACCAAACTCCTGAACACCAAGGCCGACAAGTACGCGAAGAAGGTCACGACCTATGACGCGGAAAAGTCCGGCGTGGGCTTCATGCTGGTCAATCAGGACGCCAAGCTCAATCCCCAGTTCTGGGAATTGGTCAAGGCGATGGGCGCGCGCGGCGTCAACCTGCAGAGCTCGACCGGCACGATGATGGAACGCATCGCCTCGGGCGAAAACCTGATCGGCTACAACATCCTGGGCTCGTATGCGATCTCGCGTGCGAAGAAGGATCCCTCCATCGGCGTCGTGCTCACGACCGACTACAACCTGGTGCTGTCGCGGCTGGTGTTCGTGAGCAAGAACGCACGTCACCCCAACGCCGCCAAGCTGTGGGTGGACTATCTCCTGTCCAAGCGAGGCCAGACCCTGATGGCCGAGCAGGCCGATCTTTACTCCGTTCGCACCGACATGACCGGCAAGGATTCGGGTACCGGCCTTTCGAAGGAGCTCGGCAATGCGGTCAAGCCGATCGCGGTAAATGACGAGCTGCTGGCCGGCCTCGACCAGACCAAGCGACTCGAATTCATGAAGCAATGGCAAACCTCGTTGGGACGCAAGTAACCTTCGCAGCCGGCCGGGCCTCGCACCCCCGGCCGTTTTGATTTTCGTTGTTCACCGACCTTATTGGTGATTGCCGCAATGAGTGGCAGCTGCTGCAAGACTCCCGTCGTCCCCGCAGGCCTCGCCGCGCTGCGGCGACCCCAGCGTCTTTTGACGCACGCCACTGGGTCTCCGCCGGCGCGGGGACGACAATATCCAGATTTCCTGCGTCACGTATTTTCTAATCCCCAGTAATGCCGGCGTCCCGTGATCGCGCGACGATTCCATCCCGCGCGCTTAACCGTCGTGCTGCTTACGGCGCTCGTCATCTTTGCGCCGCTCGGGCTCATCTTCTGGCAAAGCTTTCTCAATGCGCCGTTTTTTGCGCCGGCGAAGCATGGAAGCTTCGATGCCTACCGGTTCATCTTTGCCGATCCCGATTTCTGGAACGCGACCTGGAACTCGGTGGTCATTGCCGGCGGCATGGTGGCGATCGCATTGCCGATGGGTGCGGCGCTTGCTTTCCTGTTGACACGCACGGACCTTCCGGCGCAACGCTGGATCGAAGTCCTGGTGCTGGTGCCCGTCTTCGTCTCGCCGATGGTGCTGGCATTCGGGTACGTCGTCGCAATGGGCCCGGTGGGCTTTTATTCGCTATGGGCGAAGGCGCTCGTCGGCACCGTGCCATGGAACATTTATTCGCTGACCAGCATCGCGGTGATCGCCGGGCTGACGCATGTTCCGCACGTCTATCTGTATTCATCGGCAGCGCTCAAGAGTCTTGGCTCCGATGTCGAGGAAGCCGCGCGGGTCGCAGGCGCGAATCCGTTGCGAGTCGCGCTCGATGTCAGCCTGCCGATGACGTTTCCGGCGCTCGCCTACGCTGGCGTCCTGGTGTTCTTTCTTGGTTTCGAGCTTTTCGGCTTGCCGCTGGTTCTGGGTGACCCTGAAGGCCATCTGGTACTGGCCACTTACCTCTACAAGCTCACCAACAAGCTGGGGACGCCCTCCTATCACCTGATGGCGGCCGTGGCGGTATCGATCGTCGCGATCACCTTTCCTCTCGTTCTCTTCCAGCGGTGGCTGCTCAAATCGGCATCCAAATACGTCTCGGTCAAGGGCAAGGCCACGCGCCAGAAACTGCTGCCGCTCGGTGGCTGGAAATGGGTCGCGCTTGGCGTAGTGGCGGCGTGGCTCGCCTTTACCATCGTGGTTCCGATTTCCGGTGTGGCCTTGCGCGCCTTTGTCGAGCAGTGGGGTGAAGGGGTCAACCTCACGGAAGTGCTGACACTCGCCAACTTCCGGCAAGTGCTCGATCAATCCGACGAAGTGCGCGCGATCGTCAATACCTTACTGATCGGCGTGGTAGGCGGCGGACTCGCGGTGGCGTGTTACACGGCCATTGGGCTCGCGGGACACCGGCAGAGCGGAGGTATGTCGCGCTTTCTCGACTACATCGTGCTGGTGCCCCGCGCCATTCCGGGTCTCCTCGCCGGTCTCGCATTCCTCTGGATTTTCCTGTTCGTTCCGTACTTGAGCGAGTTGCGCAACACCATCTTCTCGGTCTGGCTGGCGTACACGGTGGTGTGGCTCGCCTATGGCATGCGGCTTATTTCAAGCGCCCTGCTGCAGATCGCGCCGGAACTCGAGGAGAGTGCGCGCACCGCGGGCGCGCCGCCCGGGCGAGTGTTGCGCGATGTCACGATTCCGCTCATCCGTTTCGGACTTCTCGCGAGCTGGCTGCTCGTGTTCATGATTTTCGAACGCGAGTATTCGACCGGGGTTTATCTCCTGGGGCAAGGCACCGAGGTCATTGGCTCCATGCTGGTTTCGTTATGGGGTGCGGGTGCCATCGACCAGGTGGCAGCCCTTTCGGTCATCAACATCGCGCTGGTCGCCGTCGGCCTCGCGGTGGCGCTGCGCTTTGGAGTGCGTCTCCATGAATAAGCTGGTAGTCGAAAACCTGTACCTGCAATACGGCGACAACCCGATCCTCAAAGGCGTCTCGATGACCTTGCGGCCCGGCGAGGTGGTGGCGCTTTTGGGCGCGTCGGGCAGCGGGAAGACGACTTTGCTGCGCTCGATCGCGGGCCTCGAGCAGCCTTCGCAAGGACGGGTCGCGATCGGCGATACCGTGCTCTTCGACAGCGCTGCCGGAATCGACATGCCGGTGGAAAAGCGCAATCTCGGGCTCGTATTCCAGTCCTATGCGTTGTGGCCGCACAAGACCGTATTCGACAACGTCGCGTACGGTCTCAAGCTGCGCGGCACCGCTGCTGCAGATTTGGAATCACGGGTCACGCAGGCACTGCAGAACCTGGGACTTGGCGCCCTGGCCAAGCGCTTGCCGCACCAACTCTCGGGTGGACAGCAGCAACGGGTCGCCATCGCCCGTGCACTGGTTTACAACCCGCCGGTGGTGCTGATGGATGAGCCGCTGTCGAACCTCGATGCGAAGCTGCGGGAGGAAGCACGCGCGTGGCTGCGCGAGCTCATCGTCCGCCTCGGCCTGTCGGCCGTCGTGGTAACGCACGACCAGACCGAAGCGATGGCGATGGCGGACCGAATCCTGCTGCTGAATACCGGGCGCATCGAGCAGGAAGGTTCCCCCGAGGAAATGTACAATCGTCCGCAAAGTCAGTTCACCGCGGAGTTCATGGGCAGCAACAATCACCTGCCGGGCACGGTGCGCGAAGTCACCGATGGTCGCGCGCTGATCGAAGGCGAAGGCTGGCAAGCTTGGGGCGCAACCCGCGGCATCCTGAAGGCGGGGGATGCCGCCACCGGCGTGATCCGTCTCGAACGCACGGGCATTGCCGATGGGCCCGGGGCCAATCGCGTGGCGACCGAACTCGTCACCGACATGTTTTTAGGTGACCGGCGCGAGAACCTGTTCAAGCTCGGCACGCTGCGGCTTCGTTGCTACGGCAAAACGCGTGAAGGCACCATCCAATTCTGGCTGGAGTTGCCACCCGACGATTTCTGGGTGTTTCCGCGCGCGGCGTAAGTCAAGCGTCTCGAAAGACAGCAACCT
>JANXZT010000075.1 GCA_025355395.1 Betaproteobacteria bacterium | reverse complement strand
ATGCCGGAGACGTCGCCCCTGAAGATGAGGTCGGAGATCAGCGGCGAGTTAAGCATGACTTCGACGGCCGGCACGCGGCCGCGGCCGTCGCGCCGTGGAATGAGGCGCTGGGCGACGAAGGCACGCACGTTGAGCGACAGGTCCATCAGCAGCTGCGCCCGGCGCTCTTCGGGAAAAAAGTTGATGATCCGGTCGAGCGCCTGGTTGGTGCTGTTGGCGTGCAGCGTCGCCATGCAAAGGTGGCCGGTTTCGGCGAACGAGATCGCGTAGTCCATCGTTTCGCGCTCGCGCACTTCGCCGATCAGGATCACGTCGGGTGCCTGGCGCAGGGTGTTCTTGAGGGCAACCTGCCAGCCGTCGGTGTCCACACCCACCTCGCGCTGGGTCATGACGCAGTTCTTATGATCGTGCACGAACTCGATCGGATCCTCGATGGTGATGATGTGGCCGAAGCTGTTCTCGTTGCGATAGCCGAGGAGCGAGGCCATCGAGGTGGACTTGCCGCAGCCGGTCGCACCGATGAAGAGCATGATGCCGCGCTTGGACATGATGACGTCCTTCAGCACCGGCGGCAGCGCGAGCTCGTCGAACTTCGGGATGTCGGTGGTGATCGCGCGCAGCACCATCCCGACTCGACTCTGCTGCACGAAGGCGTTCACCCGGAAGCGGCCGATGCCCGGCGGCGCAATCGCGAAGTTGCATTCCTTGGTGCCTTCGAACTCCGCCGCCTGCTTGTCGTTCATGGCGCTGCGCACGAGCTCGATGGTGTGCTGCGGGGTGAGCGCGGTTTTCGAAACCGGCGAAATCTTGCCGTCGACCTTCAACGCCGGCGGAAAGCCCGCGGTGATAAAGAGGTCGGAGCCCTTTTGCTTGACCAGGAGCTCGAGGAGCTCATGGATGAATCGGGTGGCGCGTTCGCGTTCGATGATTATTCTCCTGCCGTGGTGGTTGCACGCAGCCTTGCGGCCGCGCAGCGCCTTCGCGTCAGCCCACGAAGAGTTCCTTGTTGACTGCGCGATTGCGCGCTTCGGCCACATTCACTATGTTGCGCCGGACGAGATCGACCAGGCACTGGTCGAGCGTCTGCATGCCGGTCGCCTGATTGGTCTGGATCGTCGAATACATCTGCGCAACCTTGTTCTCGCGGATCAGGTTACGAATGGCCGGGTTGCCGATCATGACCTCGTGGGCCGCCACGCGGCCTTGGCCATCCTTGGTCTTCAGGAGCGTTTGCGAAATGACCGAAACAAGCGACTCCGAAAGCATCGAGCGCACCATGTCCTTTTCCTGCGCGGGGAAGACGTCGATGATCCGGTCGATGGTCTTCGCGGCCGAGCTCGTGTGCACCGTGCCGAATACCAGATGCCCCGTTTCGGCCGCGGTGAGGGCCAGGCGGATCGTCTCGAGGTCGCGCATTTCGCCTACCAGGATGTAGTCGGGGTCTTCCCGCAGGGCGCTGCGCAACGCGTTGGCGAACGACAGGGTATGGGGTCCCACTTCGCGCTGGTTGATGAGGCACTTCTTCGATTCATGCACGAACTCGATCGGGTCCTCGATCGTCAGTACGTGGCCATATTCGTTTTCGTTGATGTGGTTCACCATCGCCGCGAGGGTGGTGGACTTGCCCGATCCCGTCGGGCCGGTGACAAGGATCAGTCCGCGCGGCCGGTTGGTGAGCTCGGCGAACGTCTTGGGGGCGTTGAGCTCCTCGAGTGAGAGCACCTTGGACGGAATCGTCCGGAACGCCGCCGCCGCGCCGCGCTCCTGCCGGAACGCGTTGACCCGAAATCGGGCGAGATTGGGAACGGCAAAGGAAAAGTCGCACTCGAGGTTTTCCTCGTAGTGCTTCCGCTGCGTATCGCTCATGATGTCGTACACCATCGAGTGCACGTCCTCGTGCTCCATGGGCGGCAGATTGATGCGGCGGATATCGCCGTGCACCCGAATCATCGGCGGCAGCCCGGCGGACAGATGAAGGTCGGAAGCCTTGTTCTTGACGGAGAAGGCCAGGAGTTCGGTGATGTCCATTTATAATTCCGTTCCGGCAGATCAATCGGGCAAAAGCGTGCCGTACTTCGGTCGGCCCCCGCGAGCGGCCAAGCCACGCAACGTCGGGTCAGCGAACCGAGTCGCCCACCAATCCAGCCGCCAACCAGGTAGCCGACAACGCGAACGCAAGCGGTGTGCCAGCGCCGCTCATGCCGTTGTCATTCGATTATGAGCCTGTACCGGAACGGGTTGCAAGAAGTGCGGGCTCGTATCGCCGGGGCCACGGCGGCCACTCATAATCCTGCAACAGTTCGTCTCGTTGCGGTCAGCAAAAGCTTTTCGCCAACGGCCGTGCGTGCCGTCCACGCGCTGGGTCAGACGGATTTTGGGGAGAACTATGTCCAGGAGGCGCTGGACAAGATGACCTCCCTCGCCGATCTGCCCGATCTCGAGTGGCATTTCATCGGCCCTCTGCAGAGCAACAAGGCCAAGCCGGTCGCGGAGCGGTTTGGCTGGGTGCACACCGTCGACCGGCTGAAAATCGCCGAGCGCCTCTCGGCTGCGCGCCCATGGGACCAGCCGCCTCTCAACGTGTGCATTCAGGTGAACATCAGCGGCGAGCCGACGAAGAGCGGGCTCACACCCGACGCGGCAGTTGAACTGGCACCATCCATTGCCGCCCTGCCTCGCCTGGTGCTGCGCGGCTTCATGGGGATTGGCGAGGCGACGGACGATTCGCTGCGACAGCGCGCTCAGTTCGCCGTTGCACGCCACTGCCTCGAGCGCTGCCGTGCCAAGGGGCTCGCCCTCGACACACTGTCGATGGGGATGTCGGGCGATTTCGAAGCCGCCATCGCCGAGGGAGCAACCATGGTCCGGGTGGGAAGCGCGATCTTTGGCACCCGAAAACCGGCATGAATGGTGAGGCGCATCCGGTCGACATCAGAGTCGGCGTACCATCGGTCGGCAGCGCGGGTGGTCCGCGCCACGCCAGGACGGTCGAGACCGCAAGGAAGCAAGGGACGCGATGCGCGTGACGTTTATCGGCGGGGGCAACATGGCCACAGCACTCGTGGGTGGGTTGATTTCGCGGGGCACTCCGGCCGACGAAATCCATGTCGTCGAGCCGCTCGCGACTCAATGTGCGAGCCTCGGCCAGCGTTTCCCCGGCCTGCGGGCGATCGCGGCCCTCGACGAGGCTGCCGCAAGTACCTCACTCATCGTTTTGGCCGTCAAGCCGCAGCAGCTACGTGACGCCATACGGCCGCTCATGCCGTATCTGGGCGCTAAAAAGCCGGTCGTGCTGTCTATCGCGGCCGGCATTCGCCTGCCCGACATCGCTCGCTGGCTCGGTGGCTACCGCAATCTGGTGCGGGCGATGCCCAACACGCCCGCGCTGATCGGCCAGGGCATCGCCGGGGTGTATGCGCTGGACGAGGTCGATGCCGCAGGCCGGGCGCTTGCCACAGCCGCGCTGGCGACTGGAAGCGACGTCCTGTGGGTGCAACAGGAATCAATGCTGGACGCCGTGACGGGCGTGTCGGGGAGCGGCCCGGCCTACGTGTTTTATTTCCTCGAGGCACTGGAAGCGGCCGCGCGCCAATCGGGATTCGCCGCGCCCGAGGCGAGGCGTCTCGCCTATGCGACGTTCTCCGGGGCCATCGCGCTCGCCAAATCCACTGACGCGGAACCGGCCATCTTGCGCGCGCAGGTCACCTCGAAAGGCGGCACCACCGAGCGGGCGCTGGCCGTCATGGAGGCCGATGGCGTCAAAGAGAGCGTCTTCGCGGCGGTGAAGGCAGCGATTGCGCGGGCCCACGAGCTCGGCGACGCGTTGGGCAAGGACGCGGGCGCCCGGTGATGGAACAGGCGTTGCGCTTCCTGATCGATACGGTGTTCGGACTTTTCACTTACACGTTTCTGCTGCGTTTCATGATGCAGGCCTTGCGCGCACCCTTCCGCAATCCGCTGGGGCCCGCGGTCATCGCGCTTACCGACTGGGCCGTCAAGCCCCTGCGGCGCATGGTTCCGGGTGTGCGAGGGCTCGATTGGTCGACCCTGCTCCTTGCCTGGCTGGCGCAGTGGTTGTGGCTGCTAGCACTCGCGGCGGCAAGCGCAACCGGCATCGCGGGCCCCCTGGTGCCGCTCTTCGCGTTGCTGGCGCTGGTCGAGCTCCTGAAGGCCGCCTTGTGGATTGTCATCATTGCGGTGTTTGCCCAGGCCATTCTTTCCTGGGTCGCGCCTGATGGACCGCTGTCCGGACTGCTGAACGCGCTCACGTTTCGCTTTCTCGCTCCGGTGCGACGGCTGATCCCGCCGCTGGGCGGTACGCTGGATCTTTCGCCACTCATTGTCATCGTGCTCGCCCAGCTGGCGCTCATGTTGCCGGTGCACTGGCTCGAGCTCGCGGTGTTGCAGCTCTACCGGGCGGGCGTCTCCGGCTGAATCCTTCCCGGCCGACGGGAAGCAGCGGGCCCCGCTGGCGCAAAGAGGTTCGCGCGGGCGCAACGTTGGCGCTGGTTTTCGCGGTGCACGCGCAGCCCGGCGCCAGGAAAAGCGAAGTTGTGGGCCTTCACGGGGATGCGCTCAAGGTCCGCATCGCCGCGCCGCCGGTCGAAGGGAAGGCCAACGCGGAGCTCGTTCGCTATTTCTCCGAACTCTTCGGGGTGCCATCGCGCTGCGTTACCTTGCTGCGCGGCGAGAGTGCGCGCCGCAAGACTGTACGGGTGGAAGGGCCGACGCGGCGCCCGGATCATCATTGGATCCGGCCGTGATTGAACACCTCGCCGTCAGTCGCCGGATCGCGCTACCGGAACCGATCCGATTCGTTTCACTAAATCTTGCGCGAATCATATGCCCAGTGAAGCACCGCTTGCCGTTGCTTTGGCCGACAGTCAAAATCGCCGGAGCGGCAATTCTTTTCAATTTGCGCGACATGACGACGCACGGCACGCCAACGCTTGATTTGACGCTCGTCATCCAGGCAGCGTCTTCCCATGTAGTACCTGCAGTACCATTGAAACCAGCCTCGTGGGTCTTCTGCGTAAATCCACCCCTTTCTTCGCCATTCCGCCAACGGTAGCGAGGCGTTGACGCCAAAACAGTTCAAGTCGGCATTGTGACGTTCAGAACATAACTTGGCGCGGTCGAACCAATCTGAAGGAAACTCGGCTGTGCAATCAGTCATATACTTGCCGCCGAATACGCCGAGTTGAAGTAAAACCTTCGGTGTAAGCTCCGGACAAAAAGCGGAATCGAAATTTTGTCCCAAGGGCTCTGTGAGAGTGTAGACGCAGCCAATTTGCATAAGATCGTCCACCACTACGCGCTGCTTTCTCATCTGCTTTAGCCTTCTGCCGAATAACGCCACAAGGTAACCCGCGACGACCTAAAGGTTACCGACAGCGTCGACAATGGAATTCCATCAGGTCATGCCGCGACGGTATTCGACTGAGCTGCATCGGTCACCGTTGCGATAACCGATTGCCGAGGCGGACGAAGTCGGTCACGGCCAGCGTTTCCCCGCGCGCACCGGGGTCAATGCCTGCCCCGCGCAGCGCAGGCTCGTCGCAGATGCCGGAGAGCGCGTTGCGCAGCGTTTTGCGCCGCTGCCCAAATGCGGCTGCAACGATCCTGGCAAACAACGCCTCATCCGCGATAAGCGGCTTCGCGTCGCGTAACGGAACGAGTCGTGCCAGCGCCGAATCGATCTTGGGGATCGGCCGAAACGCGCCCGGCGGCACCGTAAAAAGCCGTGTGATTGCAAAACGAACCTGCAGCATCACACTCAGCCGGCCGTAGTCCGGCGTCGCGGGTTGAGCGGTCATTCGTGCGACCACTTCCCGTTGCAGCATGACGTGCACGTCGCGCACCCGCGCTTCGTACTGCGCGATGTGGAACAGCAGTGGCGAGCTGATGTTGTAGGGAAGATTTCCGACAATGCGCAATGCCGGCTGCAGGGTGGAGAAATCGAAGGCGAGCGCGTCGGCGACGATGAGCGTAAGGCGCTCCGGCGGAAAGTCTGTTGCAAGGCGCGCCGCGAGATCGCGATCGATTTCGACGGCGGTGATGTGATGCGCGCGCTCGATGAGCGAACGCGTCAGTGCCGCAAGGCCCGGTCCGATCTCGACCAGTTGGTCGCCGGGCTGAGGCGATATGGCATCGACGATGCGTTCGACATAGTGCGGATCGACCAGAAAGTTCTGGCCGAACCTGCGGCGCGTGCTGTGGCCTGCGTGACCGATCGCCGTCATTCCCGCGCACGCGGGAATCCATTTTCAAGTCCGAGTGAGTCTCCCTCATCAAGGGAATGCCGGCTTGGATTGGGCACTTTTTCCGCATCAACATGGATTCCCGCGTGCGCGGGAATGACGGGTCCGTCGTCGCTTGAACGCACCAAGGAAGGAACCGCTGGCTCGAGGGCGCTGCCCAGGAGCGCAATCCGCGGGAATGACAGACCCATCGCCGCGTCAGCGCTCCAGCGCCGGCCGCGTCGTCTCGGCGGCCCTGCCGGCGAGCGCAATCGCAAGCGCCACTGCGGCATGGAGGCTGCCCACGTCCGCGGTCCGCGCCTTCGCCGGATCGGCCGCAAGGTCGAGCGCAGTGCCGTGATCGACGGACGTGCGGATGAACGGAAGGCCGAGCGTGACATTCACGCCCTGCCCGAAGCTGGCGGCTTTCAAGGGCGGCAGGCCCTGGTCATGGAACATCGCCACGATGGCATCGTAGCGGTTCGCCTGCGCCGGCACGAAGATCGTATCGGCCGGTACCGGCCCATCGACCCATAGGCCACGCGCCCGGGCCGCCGCGATGGCGGGCGCGATGACGTCGATCTCTTCGCGGCCCATGTGTCCGCCTTCTCCGGCGTGCGGGTTCAAGCCGCATACGGCAATGCGCGGGTTGGGCAGACCGAAGCGCGTCGTAAGGTCGCGCTCGAGTATCACGAGGGTCTCGTCAACGGCTGGCCGGGTGATCGCTGCCGGCACGTCCCGCAACGGCAGGTGCGTCGTCACCAGGGCCACCCGCAGCGGATGCGCGCCGTCACCGCCGACCAGCAGCATCACGACGCGCGGCGTCCGGGTGCGTTGCGCGAGGAACTCGGTGTGGCCTGAGAACGGAATCCCGGCATCGAGCAGCACGCTCTTTTGCACCGGTGCGGTTACCAATGCAGAGAAAAGGCCCGTCGCGCAGGCGTCGCTTGCGTGTCCCAGGAGCGAGAGCACACTGTACGCATTGGTGGGATCGGGATGGCCAGCGGTAACCGGCACCGCCAATGGCTGGTGCCAGATTTCCATGATCCCGGCGCCGGGTGCGAACGATGCGCCGTCGTAATCCGCGAATCGCGGCGTCAAGCCGATTCGCGCCGCGCGGCTTGTCAGTAGCTCGCGGTCTCCGAGGATGACGAGGCGGGCAGCATACGGATCGTGCTGATGCCGTACCGCCAGCATCGCGCAAAGCTCGGGGCCGATGCCGGCGGGCTCGCCGGCGCTGATGGCGATAGGCGTGCGCTCGATCATGGGATTGCCACCACGGCCGAACCCGCGGCATCACCGAAGAACTCCACTTTCATATCGCCCGCGGCATGCACCGTGAAAACGCCCTCCTCGCCGGCCACAATTCGCGCTTGCGGGAGATGATCGATGGCTTGCGCCGGCGTGCCGAACACCCACAATTGCTTCAATGGCCGCGCGATATCGATCTCGCCCGTGTGCTGTACCGCCGCGCCCACCGGTAGTGCGTAGCCTTCGCGGCCGAATACCGGAAACTGGTCAAGGCCGGCGCGATAGCGCACTACCCGCTGGCCGGGGAGACGCTGGCGCGAATTAAGATCGAACCATGCGCCCGGCGGAAATGCAATCTCGACTTCGCCACCGGGCTTCAGAATGGGAGCGACCAACAGGGCATCGCCGCACATGAACTGCGTTTCGTAGCTGCGCACCAGGGGATTGCCTGGAAAGGCGAGCGGCATGGCGCGCATGACCGGCATGCCGGTCTCGATGGCCTGTGCAATCACCCTCTGCAGATAAGGTAGCAGGCGATAGCGAAACGCGAGCCATTTGCGGGCAATCGCTTCGGCCTCCGCGCCAAACGCCCACGGCTCGCGCTCACCAATCCCGTGCAGGCGCATGTGTGAGCCGAACACGCCTGCCTGCAGCCATCGCACATAAAGCTCCGGTGTGGGTTGCGCCGTGCCGTAGCAGCCGCCGATGTCGGAGCTGTGATACGGCACACCGCTCATGCCCCACGACAGCGCGCCGCGGAGCGAGGCGGCGAGCCCTTCCCAATCGCTTTGCGGGTCGCCGCCCCACTGCACCGGAACGCGTTGGCTGCCGGCCCAGCCCGCGCGCCCCCACACCAGCGGCGGACCATCCGCCGGGGCCTGGAATTTGCCGGTGGCCTCGAACACGCAGCGGTTGAATAGCAGCGGATAGACGTTGTGAAGACGCATTCCGCGATCGCCGTTGTGGGCGAGCGCATCGGCCGGCACGTGCTCGCCGAAATCGCACTTGATGACGTCCACGCCATCGGCAAACATCGCTGCGTGCGCATCGCGCCACCACGCATGCGCTGCCGGATTGGTGAAGTCGACAATGCCCGAATCCGGGAGCGGCGTCGGCTTTTCGTGCGATGGGCTCGATCCGAGACTTGCGTCCCATCCGAACACGTAAGGCTCGCCTTTTGCCGTGCGCAGCAGGTAGCCCTGATCAGCGAGCTCGCCGAATAGCGCCGCATGCGCCGAGACATAGGGACATTCCGAGACACAAACCCGCAATGCATGCCGCTTGATTTCCGCGAGTGCCGCGCGCGGATCCGGAAAGCGCCGAGCATCCCACTCGAAGTTGAAGCGCGTCTCGACTTGCCACCACGCCCGGCCGTCGAGGGTCAGCACGTCGCAGGGTATCCGGTGCGAGCGCAATTGCGCGGCAACCTGCGCCGCTTCCTGCGGCGTTTTGTAATACGCACGCGACACCCACAGTCCGAGGCTCCAGAGCGGGACCGGCGGCGCGCGGCCGGTGAGCTCGGTGTAGCGATACAGGATATCGGCCGGCGCATCGGCGGCGAACAGGAAGAGATCCAGGGCCTCGTCGTCGACCACCAGCGCATAGCTGCGATGGGACCAGTCGGGGTGCCCGACGCCGTGGATCACCGCGCCCGGCGTGTGCACGAACACGCCCCAGGCTCCCGCGCCCGTGCCGGGGCTCCACGCGAACGGCGCTTCCTTGTAGGCGAGTCCGGTATTGACGCCCAGCGCGTCCTGCACCCACGACTGCAGAAGCTGCCCGCGTTTGTTGAGCGGGCCGAATTTTTCTCCGAGGCCGTACACCGGCTCACCGGATGCCAGTGCGAAGGCCGCGGTCCACTGCCCTCCATGGCGCACGCGGCCAAAAGCCGGCAAGCGCGTGAAGCCGCGAATGTGCTCGTCGGTGGTGGAGGTGAAGACCGCAGCGCCGCGGTGCAGCAGACGAAAGCGGAGCGGCGCGCCGCGAATCTCGAGCGTCGCATCCCCGTTTTGAAAGGTCCAGATGCCGTCGCGTTCGATGGTCTCGCAGGGCTTTGCGCGGCCGACGAGGAGAGCATAATCCGGTAGCGTCTTTGGCCCCATGCGCAGGCGAAACACGCCCGGCCCGAACGCCGACACCTCGAAGATGTCACCGGTGGCGGTGGCGAATGCCGCGCCGGTCGCCGAAGTTTCGATGCCATGCGGCGCTTCCACACGCAGGTAGGACGACGCGTCGAACGGCATCAGGTTTCCAGGTGCAGGTCAGCCGGCAAAATAGGGTTCGGGCAGGCCTGGCACATCGACCTGCATGGCGAAGATGCCACCGGATTGCGGGAATCGCGCGAGTTCATCGACCGGTCGCTGCTGCCGCGCCGTGGTGACATAAAGCGTGCGCAGATCGCGACCGCCGAAAGCGCACATCGTGGGGCACATCGCCGGCACCGCGTGATCCGCGAGGAGGGTGCCTTCCGGCGAGATGCGGACCACGCGCCCGCCACGATAGAACGCGCTCCAGTAGCTGCCTTCGCTGTCGACGGCGCCGCCATCCGGGCGCTCACTCTCCCCGCTGAAGTGTGCGAGCACGCGCTTTCGCGAAGGGGTGCCCGATGCCGGATCGAAGTCGTAGGCGTGCACCGTCTGCAGCGGAGTGTCGGCGTGATACATCGTCCGCCCGTCCGGGCTCCATGCAAGGCCATTCGAGATGGTGATTTCGCGCAATACCGGTGTCAGGGAAAAGTCGGATTCGAGCCGCAGCAACGCGGCGGTGGCGCCGTCGCGCTTTTCGTTCATGGAGCCCGGCCAGAAGCGCCCCTGGGGATCGCAACGCCCGTCGTTGAAGCGGTGGGTCGACGTGTCAAACGGGGCATCGGCGATCTTGCGCTGGAGATTGCCATGCGCATCGGCGAGCCACACACCATTGCGCAGCGCAACCACGAATCCGCCGCTGCGCCGAAGTGCGAAGCAACCGATCGACGCGGGCATCGGCATCGCGGTGTTGCGGCCGCTGATCGGATCGAATCGGTTGAGCGAGGGTGCGTTGATGTCCACCCAGTACAACACCTGCTCGACCAGCGACCACAGCGGCCCTTCGCCGAGACTCGCGCGGATGTCCAGCACGCAGGTGAAGGGAGAAGCAGTCATCGGTGTGGGATTTGAAAAACCGCGCGCGCGGAGATCTCCATCGTACAAGAAAAAGCTTCGCCGGGCCGAAGCTCGCGGGTGCCGGTGCTGGCGTCGCCTTGCGCTGCGCGGTTGAAGGCGTCGGTCATATGCGTCACCGGCTCGACCGCCAGAAACCCATCACGCGAGGGAATATAGACGACCAGAAAGGGGGAGGCCGTGTCACCGCGGACCCTCACCGCGTGGCCCGAATCCGGATAATCGAGGCTCGCGGCGCCCTGCCATCCGGTAAAGACATTGTCGAGCGTGCTGTCATCGATGCGACGCGGTGGGTCGAAGTCGAACATCCCGGTGGCAGCCAAGCGTCGGATCGGCAGCATCGTATCGTCGTTTTCCCATACGCCGTCGGCGTGGAAGCCAAGCCTCGTGTCCGCGTTGCGGGGAAAGAACGGATGCCACCCCATCCCGAACGGGAAGCATTGCGTTCCGGTGTTGGCGAGCGCCAGGCGAATTCGCAATGTCGCTGCGGCACCATCGGCGTCAGCTCCAAGCTGGAACCACTGGGTCGCACGAAACGGCCAGGGCCATGCGCACCGGTCTGGATCGTCGGGAAGCGACGCGTCCGCGGGGACATGGTCGTAGGCGAGCAATGCCGCCGTAGTGTCGTGGGTCAGCACTCGCCAGGAGCGCTGCCATCCGACACCATGAATCGCGTGCGGATGATTGCCGAAATTGAGTGCCAGGCGGTGTTGCTGGCCGGCGTAGGTGAGCTCTCCTCGGGCGATCCGGTTCGAGTAGGGAATGAGTGGATAGCAGGCGTGCCGGCGCACATTACCTTCTGCAATCACGTCGCGCGGCGTGGAGCGCAGGATCGGCACACCGCGCCATGTGAATGATGCGATCGCACCACCAGTGGCCGGGGCGAGATCGATCTGCGCATCGCCGTGCGACAGCGTGAGAAGGCCAGTCATCGTGACCGAAGATTCAACTGCGATTCAATCGCCATCACCAAAAAGCGGCGCTCGAGTTCCGGATGTTGTCACCGCTTGCCCGCAACGCTTAAGCGCACTTTGGTCATGAACTCCTGGCCGCGCCCCACCATGAACGCCAGGTCGGAGCCAACCGCCACCCACGAATATCCGAACTCGAGGTATTGCGCGACCACGTCCGGCGTCGAGCCGAGGGTGCCGCATGGTTTGCCGAGCCGGCGGCACTCCCGCGCCGCGTGGGCCATCATCGCCTGCACCTCGGGGTGAGGCATGTTGCCTAACTGCCCCATCGACGCCGCCAGGTCGTTGGGGCCGACGAATATCGAATCGACTCCGGGTACGGCCGCAATTTCGGGGAGCTGTTCAAGGGCCACCAGTGTTTCGACCTGCACGACCACGCACACTTCCGTTCCCGCGGTCTGCAGATAATTGGGCACCGTTCCGTACCGGCTGCCGCGATGCGTGCCGGCCACCCCGCGCACGCCCTCCGGCGGGTACCGCGTGTACGACACCGCGCGGCGCGCTTCATCGGCGTTTTGCACGAACGGGATCAGCAGTGTGTTGGCACCTGCGTCCATCGCTCGCTTGATGAGGACCATGTCATTCCACGGTGGCCGCACCACCGCCATCGCCGGCGTACCGGCAATGGCGCGCAGCACATCGGCCATCTGCGGCGGATCGAGCGGCGTGTGCTCGCAATCCACCACCAGAAAATCAAAGCCTGCGTATCCAAGCGCCTCTGCGGTTACGGCGGCCCCGCTCGAAAGCCAGGCGCCTACCGGCGTGCTGTTCGCAATGGCGCGCTTGAAGTGATTGACAGGAAGGTCCATGCAGTCCTTTCGCATCGAATGCGAGACATGTTCGAGACGCCGGAAATCGGCACTCTACGGGCCGTGCCGCCGGGTCGCGCGCTGCTGTCGATCAGATGTCGCGCCAGACGAGGAAACGCGCTCACGCGAGGTTAGCACAGGGTGCCGCTATAATCGAAGCTCCGACGGGGGAGCGTTCAATCTCGTCTTGCTTTGGTGAGTCATCCGACGTCGCGGGCGCTTTCCGATATCACACAGGACACCGTGGCCATGCGTTTCGAAGGCACCGACACCTACATCGCCACGCCGGATCTCATGCTCGCGGTCAACGCGGCCATTGTCCTGGAGCGGCCGTTGCTGGTGAAGGGCGAGCCGGGCACCGGCAAGACCATGCTGGCCGAAGAAGTGGCGCGCGCGCTTTCGCGGCCGCTCTTCCAGTGGCACATCAAGTCGACCACCAAGGCGCAGCAGGGGCTCTACGAATACGACGCGGTGTCGCGGCTGCGCGATTCGCAGCTCGGCGACGAACGCGTCGCGGACATCGCCAATTACATCAAGCGGGGGGTGCTGTGGGAGGCGTTCGACGCCGACGCGCCTTCGGTCGTGCTGATCGACGAAGTCGACAAGGCGGACATCGAGTTTCCCAACGATTTGTTGCGCGAGCTCGACCGCATGGAATTCCATGTGTACGAAACCCAGCACACCATCGTCGCCAGGCACCGGCCGCTTGTGGTCATCACCAGCAACAACGAGAAGGAATTGCCGGATGCTTTCCTTCGCCGGTGTTTCTTCCATTACATACGCTTTCCCGATCGCGAGACCATGACGCGCATCGTGGATGTGCACTTTCCGGGGCTCAAGAAGGCGCTGCTACAGGAAGCCCTTGAAGTCTTTTTCGCGCTGCGCGAGGTGCCCGGCCTCAAGAAGCGACCGTCGACCTCGGAGTTGCTCGACTGGCTGAAGCTTCTGCTGGCCGAAGATATCCCACCCGAGGCATTGCACAGTGCCGACCGGAAGATGCTGATCCCGCCGCTCCATGGGGCACTACTCAAGAATGAGCAGGATGTGCATCTATTCGAGCGCGTGGCATTCATGAGTCGCGCGGGACGATAGAGCCGGAACGCGCGGTCCACGCGACCAAGAATTCCGAAATGCTCGTCGACTTCTTCCTGCACCTCAAGTCGGCGCGGTTGCCGGTTTCGACGCGGGAATTCCTTACCCTCGTGGAAGCGCTCGAGGCACGGGTGGTGTCGGTTTCGCTCGATGATTTCTACACCCTTGCGCGCATTTGCCTGGTGAAGGACGAGGCACATTTCGACCGGTTCGATCTCGCGTTCGGCAGCTACTTCAAAGGGATCGATGCCCTTTTCGACATCCGCACCGAAATTCCCGAGGCGTGGTTGCGCCAGGAGTTCGAGCGCTACTTGAGCCCGGAAGACAAGGCCAAGATCGAGGCGCTCGGAGGGCTCGAGCGGTTGCTGGAAACGTTCCGGCAGCGCCTCGCCGAGCAGCGCGAGCGCCACGCCGGCGGCTCGAAATGGGTTGGAACCGGCGGGACGAGTCCGTTTGGCGCCTTCGGCTACAACCCCGAGGGCATCCGCGTCGGGCCGGCCGGCGGCGGCAATCGGAGTGCGGTCAAGGTGTGGGACGAGCGCAGCTTTCGCAATCTCGACGGTGACGTGGAGCTCAACACACGTAATTTGAAGATTGCACTGCGCAAGCTGAGGCGCTTTGCGCGGGAAGGCGTGCCCGAAGAGCTCGACATGGCAGGCACCATCGAGGGCACGGCCAAGAACGCCGGCTGGCTCGACCTGCACCTCGTGCCCGAGCGTCGCAACCGGATCAAGGTGCTGCTCTTCCTGGACGTGGGCGGCTCCATGGATCCCCACGTGCAAATGTGCGAGCAGTTATTCTCGGCCGCGCGAAGCGAGTTTCGTCATCTCGAATATTTCTATTTCCATAACTGCGTGTATGACCATGTGTGGCGGGATAACGGGCGGCGGCGCCAAGAGCGCAAGTCGACGCTCGAGATCCTGCGCACCTATGGCCCCGACTGGAAGCTCATTCTGGTCGGTGACGCGGCCATGAGCCCGTACGAGGTGATCGAGGTTGGCGGCAGCGTGGAATACAGCAACGACGAACCCGGAATCGTGTGGTTGAAGCGGCTCGCCGATCACTTCCGGCGGGTCATCTGGTGGAACCCGGAGCCGCCGCGGGCGTGGGAATACACGCGTTCGACACAACTCATCCTGCAGGTTCTCGGTGCTCGCATGTTTCCATTGACGCTTGAAGGCGTCGCGCGCGGCATCGACGCCTTGCGGCATTAGTGGAAGTGGAGTCAGACACGACTTTTCCGCCCGGTGGAAGTGGGGTCTGGAAGTGGGGTCAGATACGATTTTTCGAAACAGCGACCTCGTTCGCCAGCAGTCGCGGGCGGAAAA